>NZ_JBEXKU010000082.1:0-11167 GCF_040609575.1 Streptomyces sp. NPDC004647
CGGCCGACTCCTCGACGGACTCGTGCCCGATCATCGTCTCGCTCACTCGGCGTCTCTCCTTGATCAGCAGATCCGCCGTTGATTAGACACTCCCCCGAGGCCCAACGTGGCCAGGTACAGACGGTCTCGAAGCGCTGGACGCTCGGCGGGGGCGAAGACGGCGGCCTCGAAGCGACCGAGACGTTCAGCTTCGACAGCTCTGACCTGAAGAACCCCCTGCAGGACACCGTCCTGGGCGCGGGGTGGACCTGGCGCGGAGTCATCACCGGCAAGCTGTGAAATTGGCGGGACCACACCCGCTTGCCTGCGTGAGTCTCATTCGCCGAGGGTGGAGAACCCGGAACGTGCGAACTCGCCGGTCCCAAGGCCGGGTTACGGATGGGGATGTTCGACGAGCCAGTCCTGGAGTTCCCGGTGGCGGAACTGGTAGGCCATGCCGGAGATCCGCAGGAGTCCCGCTCCATAGGTCCAGTGGAGGAAAGCGCCGAGTTTCCAGGGGAGCCGGCCTCGGGAGCAGCACAGGAGCACCAGATAGCGGCGGCCCGCACCTCCCATCACGTACATGCCCGATGTCAGCCCGATCGCCAGGCCGCCTGTCACTCCGAACCACAGCCCGGCCGTCGGCCCCACCGTCAGCCCGATGGCCAGCCCGCCCGTCAGTCCGCCCATCAGCCCGCCCGCCAGCGCGCCCGTCAGCCCGAGCACCAGACCCACGAGGAAATCGTCTCTGACGGGGTAGCGGGGGTCGGTGGGTGGGACGAAGTCGGTTCGCGGGGCGGTATCTGCTGCGGAATCCGTTAGCGCGAACGCCAGCGCGCCGGTCAGCCCGCCCGTCAGCACTCCCCCCAGTGCTCCTGCCAGTGCTCCCGTCAGCCCGAGCGCCAGCGCGCCCGCGAGCGCTCCTATCAGCCCGAGCGCCAGCGCGCCTGCCAGCCCACCCGTCATGGTCTGGCCCAGCTGGCGGTGTTGGGCCGGGCTCCGCAGTCGCTGGAGCTGGCCTGTTCTCGGGGCGGGAACGGAAGCGCTGTATGCCCGCCAGATGGCCAGGACCCCGGCCAGGGCGGGGGACGTGGCAGCCGTTAGCTGGCGGGTGGGGAAGCCGGTGGGGACTTGGCTCAGAAGGAGAGCGGCGAAGGCGAGGGTGACGAGAGTGGTAATGAGGCTGTCCGCGATGCGGACACGTTTGGGGCCGGCCATTGGCCATAACTGGTGGAGTACCAGGTCGGTGCCGGGGCCGGCGGTGGTTGGGGTGGTGGCGAGGTGGGTGGCGAGTGCGGAGAGCCATTGGTGGGTCTGCTGGGGGGTGTAGCGGTCGGCGTGGTTGGGGTGCTGGCTGGTGGCGGCAGGAAGGTAGCGGGCCAGGAGGTGGTCGCGAACGGCGCTGGGGGAGGCGAGGGCGCACAGGTCGGCGGGATCGTGGAGGTAGGCAAGGGTGTCGGGGTGGCGTTGCTCGTAGACGGTGACGGCCAGGTTGAGCCGCCAGGGGGTGTCCAGAGAGCGGGCCAGGGTGCCGCCGGGGGCTGCGGTCAGCGTGGTGCGGACGGGTTCCCAGCGCTGGGGTCTGGTGATGCGGGCGGTGAGGTAGGCGTCGGCCTGGCTGTGGTCGACGGGGTCGATCTGGACGCGGGCGGCCTCGCGCATGCGTACGTCCACATCTGCCAGTTCCGCGTACTGGGCAGTGCGGCAGGTCAGGACGACGGGCGCGCTGCCCATGGCGTTCTGGTAGGCGTTGAGCTGGTCCAGAGCCCGGGTGGCGCGGCGGCGGGCGACGGGGGTGCTGTCGGGGTCCATCTCGTCCAGGCCGTCCATGACGGGCAGGATCCGGTGCTGGTCGACCAGGGCGCGGGCGTCGGCGGGGGTGATGCCCCGGTCGCGGAAGCGTTCACTGACCTGCTCGGCGATCCACCGGTTCAGCGGTTGGACGGTGTCCCAGCCCGTGAGTGCGAGACGGACCGGGACGGGGTCGGTGTCGGTGCGGGCCGGGTCGGCCAGGACGGCGAGGAGCAGGTGCAGGGCAAGCAGCGTCTTGCCGGCGCCGGGCTCACCGGTGATGACCAGCCGGGTGGGCTGCAACTGCCGGTAGTAGCACAGGACATCGCTGAGACGGCCCTGGGGGCCGGCGCCGGCAGCGTTATTGGCCGGTTCCGGGGAGTAGCGGAAAGTCAGGTCGATGCGGTGGCCGCCCCGGCCGAGCAGCTGCTTGACCTGGTCCCTCTCGGCGGCGAGGACCGCCGCCGCCAGGGTCCTGGCTTTCGCGTCCAGGTCCGAGGCCGCCTCGTTGCGGTCACCGCGGTAAGCGAACCAGGCCAACCCGGTGCTGGGTGCTGCGATCACCACGCTCATAAGGGTGGCGGCCATCGATGCCACCTGGAACTGCTTGGACAACCACAGCGCCAGCGCCAGGCTCATGACCAGCATCCCAAGAAAGAGGAGGCCCACCCGGTGTGTACGAGATCCCACCATGGGGGCCATCTTCCTGCGCCGTCCCCGCCCGGACAGGCGATCACCCTGTCTACTACTCGGTAGCCGTACAGCACCTTGGAAACCGTCGACCCCAGCCGCCGTGGCCGCCGATGCGCAGCAAGTATCCCGACCAGCACGGGGGTTCGGACTGGAGCCTGATCGCCGACTTCGCCCACCCCAACCGAAGCTGACGCCTCTGCGGGTGCGTCACTCCATCGTGCCCTCCCGCCCCGAGCCGTGATCCAGCTCCGCGCGGACGGTCTTGCCGACGGGCACGCGGTCGAGGACGGCCCAGCGGTCGGCAAGTGCCGCGACCAGAAACACACCCCTGCCCGACTCGGACTCACACGGCGGCAGAACTACGGCACCGGGGCACGGCGGGCGCCTCTCGGTACGGGTGTCGCTGACCTCGATCCGGAGCGTGCCGGGGAGCAGGCTGATGCACACCTCGAAGTCCCGCCCGGGAACCCGGCCATGGGTGACGGCGTTCGCGGCGAGCTCGGCGACGATCGCGGCGGCGGAGTCGGCGAGCTCGGAGCCGTACGGGATGCCCCACCCGTCGAGGCGATGCAGAGCGAGACGCCGCGCGAGGCGGGCGCCGCGAGGAGTGGCGCTGAAACGCTGCCTGAACACACATACGGTGACGGGATGTTGGGGCTGAAGCTGGGCCGGCATGCCCTTACGGTGGCGGCCCCGCGGGCGTGATGACCAGGCGTGCGGACCGTACGCAGGGTCAGCGTACGGGCACTCAGGGTGGACAGTACGGGTAACGGATTGTAACCATGGACCGGTTGGAAACGGGTGGGCACATTACGGAAGGTGACCGGACATGGCGGGATGCGCGGGCAACAACGAGCCGGAGTCGTCGGACAGCCTCAAGGCGTTCGGCGCCGTATCCAAAGTCTTCCGGGAGCGGGCAGGACTCACCCAGGAGGAACTGGCCCCGATGGTGCGGTACTCACCACAGATGGTCGCCTCGATCGAACAGGGCCGCCGCTTCCCGCCATCGGACTTCATCGACCGCGCGGAGGAGGCACTCGACGCGTTCGGAACGCTGAGCGCGGCGGCGCGGCACTTGGCGCGGCGGCCGGGACTGGCAGCGTGGTTCCGCCAGTGGGCAACGCTGGAGGAGCAGGCGGTCAGCCTCTGCACGTACGAGTGCCGCGTGATCCCCGGCCTATTGCAGCCGCAGGCATACGCTCGGGCCGTGACCTTGAGCGTCCCACCACTCAAGGATGAAGAGCAGGTCGAACGGCAGGTGGCCGCCCGACTGGCGCGCCAGGAACTTCTCCGACGCAAGCCCCCCATCGCGTTCAGTTTCATCGTCGAACAGGCTCTGATCGAGCGAGGCACCGGCGGAGTGGAGGTCACCCGAGAGCTAGTCGACCATCTGCTCAACTGCGCCGAGATGTGGAATGTCGAGCTGCAGATCATGCCACTCCGCCAGCCGCAGCATGCTGGCTTCGACGGGCCCATGCAACTCCTGGAAACCCCGGATCACCAGTGGCTGGGGTACTCAGAAGGACAGCGTGGCGGCATGCTGATCTCTGACGCGAAAGAGGTCAGCATCATGCTCCAGCGGTATGCCAAGATGCGCTCACAGGCTCTCACTCCCGATGATTCCGTGAGTCTGCTGAAGCGAATGCGAGGAGCGCTATGAGCGGCACCGAGCTGTCCTGGTTCAAGAGCAGCTACAGCGGCTCCGACGGCGACAGCTGCATCGAGGTCGCCCTCTCCTGGCACAAGTCCAGCCACAGCGGAGGCGACGGCGATGAATGCGTCGAGGTCGCCTCCTGCCCCGAGGCCATCCACGTCCGGGACTCCAAGGACAAGCAGGGCCCTCAACTCACCTTCTCCCCCGCCACCTGGTCAGCGTTCGTCTCGTACGCCGCGACCCGGAGCTGACGCCCCGCATTCGTCCACGAGGGATGACCTGGCGGCGCGGGAAGATCGACGGCGTCGTGCAGGCGCCAAGCCCTCGGGTCAGTGTGCGGGACGGCCATCGCCCGCCGCGTCCAACGCCGCCTGCTCGGCGAGGCGGCGCTTCGCGTCGTCCCAGGTGATCGGCAACTCCTCGACCGGGACCTCCCAGAAGGTGAAGGTAGAGATCCGCATGGTCTTCCGCATGCTGTTCATGACGCTCCGGTGCGGCTCGGTTCTGGCGTACCCGTAGAGGGCGTCGCGGTCCTCCCACGCGGACAGCGTGAAGAAGACGCGCTTGAGAGGCTGGGCGATCAGGGAGGCTCCGAACGCGCCCGGCGCCTTTCGCACCTGGCCCCATGCGGAAAGGGACTTCAGGAAGAAGCGCGGTACGTCCGCGCCGGACCGCACCTCGAAGCGTGAGGCCATGACGTAGGCCCGGGTGTGCGGCGGGGCCGGGTTCGGGGTCGTCCAGGGAAGTGTCGGCACCGTAGTCTCGCTTCCATGAGTGGTGAGTGGCGAGTAGTGGTATCCATAATAGACAGTTCCACTACCCATTAGCTAGCCGGAAGCAGGAGCGCGTGCGTATTTCCGAGTTGAGCCGTCGCAGCGGTGTGCCGATCGCGACGATCAAGTACTACCTCCGTGAGGGCATGCTGCCGCCCGGCCGGGCCACGGCGGCGAACCAGGCAGAGTACGGCGAGCCGCATGTGCGTCGGCTACGGCTGATCCGCGCGCTGATCGGCGTACGGGGACTGTCGGTCAGCGCGACCAGGGACATCCTGGGAGCCATCTCCGAGCACGAGAGCGATGTGCATGAAGTGCTCGGACTCGCCCTCGGCGCCAAACCCATCGACGGCAAGGGGAAGGCGGAGGGAACGGGTGACGGCGAGGGAGCAGGCGAGCAGGGCGGACCCGGGGCGGCCGAAGCAGACGCACTCGTCGACGAGATGGGCTGGCAGGTCTCGGAGGACGCCCCCGCCAAGAGCGTCATCGCCGAGACCCTGGAGACACTGCGCTCACTGGGCCTGGACTACGACTGGCGGTCGCTCGTCCCGTACGCCGAACTCGCCCAGCAGACCGCCGTCCTGGACCTCGACCAACTGCAGGTCACGGAGGACCCGCTCGAACAGGCCGAGCGGGCAGTGCTTCTGACGATCCTTCTGGAACCGACACTCATGGCACTGCGCCGTCTGGCACAGGAGAACGAATCGGCCCGGCGGAACACCGACTGACCCACGCCGATCGACCCTCGCGGCGCCGCGCGTCAACGTCGTCGCCCGCTGCCGGCCTGCGGCGCCGGTCCGGCGCCGGTTCCGCGGCCGCATGCGCGTTTCGACACCGCCGAGCCGCCGAGCGATACCCCGCACAGCCCTGGGATGCGGAATCTGAGGTCGCGCCCCAACAGACCCTGTGGCGCCCGCCGGAGTCCACCAGAAGGTGCGAGTCACTGGCGGCCGCCGGGCGCGGGTGACGTCACCGCCTTCCGCGTGCGCGTACCCGGCCCGCTCAGGAGCGCCACGCCGTGAGGAGTTCCGCCGGACCGTATGCGGCGTCGAGTCCCGTGCACGCGAACCCGCTGCGCGAGACCGCGACGACAGGCACGGGATCGGGCGTGAGCGCGGCGCGGTGGCGGTGCAGCGCGGCGAGGTCGTGCCGGTCGAAGGGGGAATTCTCCAGCCACTTCACTGAGCCGACGAACAACAGCTCCTTTGCGATGGGCGCACGGTCCGCCCCCACGATGTCGATCTCGACATCATTCGTACGGGTCCAGTAGCCGCCGATGGCCGGAGCGGCGGGGAGGTTCGCGTCGGGCAGCAGCCGTGCCAGCGCCTCGCGCACCAAGGGTTCGACGGCGCGACCACGCCAGCTGGTCCAGTTCTCGCGAATTCGCCGCAGCGTCAGGTCGCCCCGGCCCCGCTCGATCTCCTCCATTGCCGGGCCGAGAAGCTTCAGCCAGAAGCGGAGGTAGGGATCCGCGACCCGGTAGCGGCGGTCCTTCGAGGGCTTCGTGGACACGGGAAGCTCCGCCGCGATCACCCGCTTGTTCGCGAGGATCCCCAGCGACCGCTGGAGCGGCGTCGCCCCGATCCCGCCTGCGGCACGGGCGATGTTGGAGAAAGTCCGCTCACCGCTTCCGATCGCGGACAGGACGGTGCGGGCCTGTACCTGCTGGGGGAACTCCGCAGCGAGCGACCGCTCCGCCGAAACCAGCAAGGCGGAGACCGGATCGCTGAGTGCGGCCTCCAGGAAGTGCCACATCCCGGCGCCGTGCGGCCACTCCGCACAGATCAGGGGCAATCCGCCGGTGATCAAGGCCGCATCGAACGCCGCAGCCGGGTCAAGACCCAGCATCTCGCCCACTTCCGCCGGGTTGAGCGGGCCCAGCACCATCTCCCGTCCACGCTGGTGGAACGGGCGCCCATAGCTGTTCAGCGCCTCCATCATCGACAGGTCGGAGCCGATGAGAACCAACAGAACCGGCTTGGTCTCCAGCGCCCTGTCCCAGGCCCGCTGAAGCATGCCCTCGAACGCGCCCTCCTCATCCATCAGATAGGGCACCTCGTCCATGACCACCACGCTCGCCCGGTCGTGCGGCAGTGCCGCGGCCAGTACGTCGAAGGCGGCGTCCCAGCTCGCCGGGCGTGCCGCTGACAGCAGACCCGCCAGCGGCAGGTTGGATGACTGAGCGTCCCGACCAAGCCGCGCCAGGTCGGCCTCCGGCGATGCCCCCGTGGCAGCGTAGAAGAGGAAGGGCGCACCGGACCGCTCGGCGAACCGCTCGACCAGCCGCGACTTGCCAACCCGGCGGCGCCCCCTCAGCATCACGCACCGGCCAGGCCGCTCCCCGCCGACCCCGGACTCCACCTTGCCCAGCTCGCGACGCAGTGTCTCGAGCTCGTTCCGTCTGCCTACGAAATCAGCCATGCCGCCGCTCCTCCATGCTGTCGCCTCGCTCAGCACACAGGTAGATACTAACGTCAAAGTTAGGAACATGGACGTTAGCTATACGCTGTTCACTCGAGCGGGCGGTGCAGTGCGAGGAGCCGGGGGGTGCGCTCGGCGCTGGATGTGCTGACGAACGAGGCGCGCTCAGCCCTCGTCGGGCGCCAGTCGCAGGGAGATGCTGTTGATGCAGTAGCGCTGGTCCGTCGGGGTCGGGTAGCCCTCGCCCTCGAAGACATGGCCCAGGTGGGAGCCGCAGCGGGCGCAGCGGACCTCCGTGCGTGACATGCCGAGCGAGTGATCCTGGATCAGCTCGACGGCATCCGAGTCCTTCGGGTCGAAGAACGACGGCCAGCCGCAGTGCGACTCGAACTTGGTGTCGGAGCGGAAGAGCTCGGCTCCGCACGCCCGGCATTCATAGACGCCGGTCGTCTTGGTGTCGGTGTACTCACCGGTGAAGGCGGGCTCGGTGCCGGCCTGACGGAGCACCGTGTACTCCGCCGGGGACAGCTCCGCGCGCCACTGCTCGTCCGGCTTCTCCACGTCGTACGACATCTGCGGACCTCTCCTCAGGCTTCCGGGCGGGCCGGGCCGCCCTTTCCCAGACGGGACAGGATGGCGGGACCGAGATCGGTCACATCACCCGCCCCCATGGTGAGAACGAGATCCCCGGGCTTGGCCATTCCCGCGATCACCTCGGGGATCGCGGCCATGTCGTGCTCGGCGCGTACGTCCGCGCCGCCCGCCGCCGCCGCGTCGATGATCAGCGCGCTGGTGACACCGGGGACCGGGTCCTCGCGGGCCGGGTAGATGTCGAGGACGACCGAGGAGTCCGCGAGGGTGAGCGCTTCGCCCATCTCCTTGCCCAGCTCCTGCGTACGGCTGAAGAGGTGCGGCTGGAAGACCACGAGCAGCCGGCCCTCGCCCGCGCCTCCGCGGATCGCCTCGAGGTCGGCGGCGATCTCGGTGGGGTGGTGCGCGTAGGAGTCGATGACCTGGACTCCGGCCTCGGTGCCCTGGAGCTGGAGGCGGCGCTTGACGCCGGTGTACGAGCCGAGGGCGGAGGCGAGATTGTGCACGGGCAGACCGAGCGCCGATCCGGCGGCCAGCGCGGCGACGGCGTTGCTCGCGTAGTGGCGGCCGGGGACGGAGACGGTGAAGGTGAGCATCCGCCCGCCGAGCAGGACGGTGACCTCGCTGGTCAGGCCACGAGCGGTGACCTTCACGATCCGTACGTCGGCGTCCTCGGCCTCGCCGTAGGTGACCACCCGCAGCCCGTCCCGCCCGGCGACCCGCCCGGTCAGCTCGCGCGCGCCCGCGTGGTCGGCCGAGATGACGAGGGTGCCGCCGGTCCTGATACGGCCGACGAACGTCTCGAAGGACTCGTAGATCTCGTCCATCGAGGCGTAGTTCGCGTGATGGTCGAGCTCCACGTTCAGGATGATCGCGACCTCGGGCGCGTACTTGTGGAAGCTGCGGTCGCTCTCGTCGGCCTCGGCGACGAAGATCTCGCCCTCCCCGTGCTGGGCGTTCGAGCCGGGGGCGTCCAGGTCGCCGCCGATCGCGTACGACGGCTTCAGGCCCAGTGAGCCGAGGCTGACCGCGAGCATGCTCGTCGTGGTCGTCTTGCCGTGAGTGCCGGCCACGGCGATCGGGCGCAGGCCCTCCATCAGCGCGGCGAGGGCGTCGGAACGGTGCACGACGGGGATCCCGAGCTCCGCGGCGCGGGCGAGCTCGGGGTTGTCGGCGCGGATCGCGCTGGAGACCACCACGCTGGTGGCGTCGTCGGCGAGGTGTCCGGCGGCGTGGCCGATGTGCACGGTCGCACCCAGGGCGCGGAGGGCCTCGGCGGTGGCGGACTCACGTGCGTCGCTCCCGGCGACGCGCGCACCGCGCATGGCGAGGATCTTCGCAATGCCCGACATTCCGGCGCCGCCGATGCCGATGAAGTGCGGTCGGTCCAGCGCGGACGGGCTCAGCTGCGCTCCGTCTTTGCTCTCCGTTGAGTCCTCGGAGTCCTCGGTGGCAAAGCCGGCCGGTGCCATGCGTGTGTCTCCCGGGTCGCTGGGCGGTGGATGCGCCCGCCAGCCTATTCGGTGTGCGCGTACAGCTTGAGCACGGGGACGCCGACCTTGTGGCGGGCCCGTGAGGTCCAGTCGCGGTGGAAGAACTCCTCGACGAGGTGGGGACGGGTCAGCACGATCACCTCGTCGGCGCCGGTCTGCTCGACGATGGAGCGCAGCAGGTCCAGCGGGTGCTTCTCGACGAGCTGGCCGACGGCTTCGCTGCCGGCGGCGCGTAGCACCTCGATGGAGTGGGCGAGCGCGCGCTCGGCGGCGTCCTTGCCCGACGGCTCCTCGCCCTCGCGGACGGCTTCGTCCAGCTCGCCCAGGGCCACGTCGTCCAGGGCCCTGAGCAGGCGGTCCTGATCGCCGTGGGGCTGCATCAGGACGACGAAGGAGGTCGTCTCGTCCCCGTGCAGCGTGGTGACGAGCTCCACGTCGCTGGGGACCAATGGCTTCTCGATCATGAGTACGGTCGTGAACACGGCGGGACCCCTTTGTCCTCGCGGGCCCGGGCAGGCCCCTACGGAAACCATCCTGCCCCGTGTCCGTAACGGGGATCTGCGAGTTTAGGTCCGCCCGGCTGAGGCTGACCGGCCCGCGGCGTTCCATCCCTTGTCAGATCCGACGGTAACGGGTGAAAAGGAACCCGGCCTCCTCCAGTACGGACGTCAGAGCGAATCGTTCCGGCACGGCGATCGGATGACCGTCCATGATCCTCGGTGCCGCGCCGACGGCGACGAGGGGGGCGAGCGTCAGACAGAGCTCGTCGAGATCTCCGGTGGCGGCGAACTGCCCGAGCAGGCGCGGGCCGCCCTCCGTCAGCAGGCGGGTGTGGCCCCGCTCGGCAAGCGCACGTACGGCCCGGTCCGGCTCCACGCCCTCACCGTCCCCGGCGATGATCACCTCGGCGCCGGCGGCGCGGGCGGCGTCGGCGCGCCGGGCGTGGTGCGCGCCGCCCGTCAGGACGATGGTGGGGACCGCCGGCTCGGTGAAGAGGGGCTGCGAGAAGTCCAGATCGAGGCTGGCGGTGACGACGGCGATGGCGGGGGCGGGTGACTGGCCGAGCGCGGCGCGGCGGTCGGCGAACGCCTTCCGGACCCGGGCGGGCCGGTACCCCTCCTGCCGTACGGTCTCCGCACCGACCACGACGACATCGGCGAGCCCGCGCAGCACGCCGAAGATCCGCATGTCGGCGTCGGAGGACAGCGGCTTCGAACGCCCGTCGTGATGGGCGGCACCGTCCAGCGAGGACACCATGTTGCCGCGCAGCCAAGCCCGCCCGGAGGTGCCGGTCGGATCGGGATAGGCATAGGCGTCGGCGAGCTCGGCGAGCTCCCAGGCACGGTCGGTGAGCAGGTCAGGGCCGGTGGGGTCGGTGGGCGGGGGGAGCAGGCGTCGCATGCGGGCAGTCTGGCACGGGACCCTCGCCGGGCGGGCGACACGGGGCGAGCGGCCGGGACCGCCCGCCTGGTGCGCCCCGGCCTCTCCGGCCGCCCCGCCCTTCGCCGGAAGCCGGGCCGGGGTGTCGGAAAGCCGGACCGGGGCGCTCGGACTCCCAGGTGATCCCGGGTGGCATGCCCGGGAGCGGCCCGCGGCAGCACGAGCAGCCTGGCGTCCCCAGGCCGCGTCCGGAGAGAACGGGCAGCCCCCGGCCGCGTCCGGAGATAACGGAGCGCGCCCAAGCCGGGTCCGAAGAGGACGGAGCGTCCCCAGGCCGCGTCCGGAGTAAGCGGGCCGTCCCTGGGCCGCGTCCGGAAAAAAGGGGCCGTCCC
>NZ_JBEXKU010000082.1:11267-31078 GCF_040609575.1 Streptomyces sp. NPDC004647
CGGGCCACGTCCGGAGAAAACGGAGCGCGCCCAAGCCGGGTCCGGAGAAAGCGGGCCGTCCCCGGGCCACGTCCGGAGAAAACGGAGCGCGCCCAAGCCGGGTCCGGAGAAAGCGGGCCGTCCCCGGGCCACGTCCGGAGAAAACGGAGCGCGCCCAGGCCAGGTCCGGAGAAGACGGGCCGTCCCCGGGCCACGTCCGGAGAAAACGGAGCGCGCCCGGGCCGGGTCCGAAGAGGACGGAGCATCCCCAAGCCGGGTCCGAAGAGGACGGAGCATCCCCAGCCCGGGTCCGGAGAGGCGGAGCGTCCCCGGGCTCCCTCTCCCGGCCGGTGGCGCGGGGTGTCCGGGGGGCGCGGCCCGCTCCCCGCAGGCGCGGGTCGTCCACCAGGAGGGATTACGCTGGGGCGCTGTGTCGTCCTCCATCCCTGCCTCCGGGCCGGACCCCATAGCCGATCCCGCCCCCGCCGATCCGCCCCCCGCCGGGGCCCCGCTGTCACTGTGCGCCCGAGAGCCGCATGTGCCCGCGGAGCGTCTCGTCGCGGAGATGGTGCCACCGCCCCGCTTCGATGCGGTCCGCTTCGAGACGTACGTCCCGGACCCGACGCAGCCCAGCCAGTCCGAGGCCGTCCGGGTCCTCAGCGGCTTCGCCGCCGGGCTCGGCGGGGCGAGTGCGTCGGGCGGCGGCAGGCGGCGCTGGTTCGCCAGGAAGCCCGCAGCCGCGACTGGGCCCCGCGGCGTGTACCTCGACGGCGGCTACGGCGTCGGCAAGACGCACCTCCTCGCCTCCCTGTGGCACGCCACCCCCGCGGCTGCCGAGCACAAGGCGTTCGGCACGTTCGTCGAGCTGACCAACCTCGTCGGCGCCCTCGGCTTCCAGCAGACGGTCCGGACGCTGAGCGATCACCGCCTCCTGTGCATCGACGAGTTCGAACTCGACGACCCCGGCGACACCGTGCTCGTCTCCTCCCTGCTCGGCAGGCTCGTCGACGCGGGCGTCGCGCTCGCCGCGACCTCCAACACCCTCCCCGGGAAGCTCGGCGAGGGCCGCTTCGCCGCCGCCGACTTCCTCCGCGAGATCCAGGGCCTGTCCGCCCGCTTCCGGCCGCTGCGGATCGACGGCGAGGACTACCGGCACCGCGGCCTGCCCGAGGCCCCGCCCCCGTACGCCGACGCCGAGGTGACTCGTGTCGCGTACCGCACCGCAGGCGCCTCGCTCGACGACTTTCCCTCCCTGCTGGGACATCTGTCGAAGGTCCATCCGAGCCGCTACGGCGCTCTGTGCGACGGCATCGGCGCGGTCTGTCTGACCGGAGTCCAGGCCGTGCCCGACCAGGCGACGGCCCTCCGGCTGGTGGTGCTCGCCGACCGGCTGTACGACCGGGAGGTGCCGATTCTGGCCTCCGGACTGCCGTTCGACCAGCTCTTCGGCGAGGAGATGCTGAACGGCGGCTACCGGAAGAAATACTTCCGGGCGATCTCACGGCTCACGGCGCTGGCGCGTGAGGCGAAGGTGCTCGCGGAGGCCTGAAACGCCAGGTCACAGTAGGGTCGAGGGGGGCCTGGGAGGCGCTTGGGACGGAGGGGTGTCGCGGTGCGGGTGGTTCCCGTGAGTCTCACCACGTGATACACACGGCCGGGTCACATCGTCACATCTCCTGTCCGCCAACAGGGAGTTGCCTCATGTCCGCGACACGACGTCAAGTTCTGGCCCGCACCGGCGCCCTGGGAGCGGGGATCGCCTTCTCGGGGAGCATCCCGGAGATCTTCGCCGGGACGGCCGCCGCACTCGAAAGAACCGGAAGCACTGGCTACGGCCCGCTCGTTCCCGACCCCGACGGCCTCCTCGACCTGCCCGCGGGCTTCCGCTACTCCGTCCTGTCCCGGGAGGGCGACCCGCTCCGCTCGGGTGAGGGCAAGGTCCCCAGCAACCACGACGGCATGGCCGCCTTCCCCGGGCGTGGGGGCCGCACCCACCTGGTGCGCAATCACGAGAACCGGGTGGACGCCAAGATCCGGGTCCCGGCCGTCGAGGGACTGACGTACGACCCCAATGGCATGGGCGGCTGCACGGCCCTGACTCTGGGACGCGGCAACGGCGTCCTCGGCGAGCGTGTCGCCATCGCCGGCACCGCGGTCAACTGCGCGGGCGGCCCCACACCCTGGCACACCTGGCTGACCTGTGAGGAGACCGAGGACAAGGCCGGGACGAACGGCTACACCAAGGACCACGGCTTCATCTTCGAGGTCGACCCGTACGACCCGGGCCGCACCGGCGCCGTGCCGCTCACCGCGATGGGCCGCTTCCAGCACGAGGCCATCGCCGTCGACCCGCGCAAAGGCGTCGTCTACGAGACCGAGGACGCCTTCCTCAAGCCCTTCGGCCTCTTCTACCGTTTCCTGCCCGAGAAGCCGCTCGGCGGCACCGGTTCACTGCACGCGGGCGGCCGGCTCCAGGCGATGCGGGTGCCGGGCGTGCCCGACCTGTCCGCCATTCAGGAGACGGGCACGACCTTCGAGGGCATCGAGTGGGTACCGGTGCCCGATCCGCTGGCCAAGGAGACCCCCGTCCGGCTCCAGGACTTCGGCCCGAAGGGCATCACCCACGCCCAGAAGCTGGAGGGCTGCTACTGGGGCGGCCGCTGCGTCTACTTCGTCTCCAGCTTCGCCAAGAGCGCGGAAGGCTCCGCCGCCGATCACTACGGGCAGGTGTGGCGGTACGACCCGGACCGGCGCCGGCTCACCCTGGTCGTCGTCTTCGGGCCGGACACCGATCTGCAACTGCCGGGCGAATCCCCGGACAACATCACGCTCGCGCCGGGCGGCGGGCTGATGGTCTGCGAGGACGGCGAGGGTGCGCAGCATGTCTACGGGCTCACCAGGGGCGGCACCGTCTACCCGATGGCCCGCAACCGCCAGAACATCGGAACGCCCGAGGAGCCGGAGTGGGGCGAGTTCGCGGGGGTCACGTTCGCCCCGGACGGGCGCACCATGTACGTCAACTGCTACACCCCGGGCACGACGTTCGCGGTGACCGGCCCCTGGCGCTAGGGGCGCCCGGCGCACAATCGGACCCCGAGGACATGCCGATCACCCTGGCAGCTTTTACGCTCCGTGCATGATCCAGAGCACTGGGCCGCAGGCCCGAACGTGGGCCCGCGGCCTCGCTCCGGCTCTGCTTCCGGTGCTCGCGCTGGTTCTGGCAGCCTGCACCGGAAGCGAGGCGGCGCCGGACGGTCCGCCGGCGGCCGGGCCCGGACCGTCGCCGTCCGCGCGCCCGGTCGGCACGGCGGCGCCCACCCTGCCGCCCGGCCCCGGCGGCCGTACGCCCGTCTTCTCGCACGGCCCGCGCGACGGCGACAAGGTCGTCGCCCTCACCTTCGACGCCGATATGACCCCCAGCCAGGCGGCGCGTGCGGCGGGCGGGGAGCGCTTCGACAACCCGGTGCTCATCCGGACGCTGCGGCGTATGAGGGTTCCCGCCACGGTCTTCATGACCGGCCGGTGGGCCGAGGAATACCCCGACCAGGCGCGGTCGCTGGGCCGCGACCCACTGCTCGAGGTCGCCAACCACTCCTACAGCCATCACGCCTTCGCCTCGCCGTGCGGCCGACTGCAGAGCGTGTCGCCCGGCGCGATGCGGGCCGACGTCGAGCGGGCCTACGCGGCGATCCGGCGAGCCGGGGTACCGGACCCGCTGCCGTACGTCCACTTCCCCGGCGGCTGCTTCGACGACCGTGCGCTACGGGCCGTCGCTCCGGTCAAGGTGACGGCGGTGCAGGGGGACGTGAAGAGCGGGGACGCCTTCGCGACCTCCGCGGACCGCGTGGTGGAACGGGTGCTGTCGCGGGTCGAGCCCGGGTCGGTGGTCTCCCTGCACTGCACACTCAGCACGGCTCCGGTGACGGACGAGGCGGTACGGCGGATCGTGCCGGAGCTCAGAGCGCGGGGCTACCGCTTCGTACGGGTCTCGGAGCTGATCGGCGCCGGCCAAGGGGCGCCGGACCCCGGCGGGACGGCCCCGGCCGGAGCGGGTGCGCCGGGTCAGGGTCGGTCGGAGCAGGGTCAGCCGGAACAGGCTGTCCGCTGAGCTTCCTGCCACTCGCAGACCGGGCAGAGGGTGGCACCGGGCTGCGCGGCCCCGTACTCGGTCGGCTCACCGCACAGGACACAGTCGGCATACGGAGGACCGGTCACGGCGTCGGCCGGCGGCATGGGATTCGGGCCGTCGGCGGAGCAGCTGCTCGAACGGACTTCCTGGTCGCTCATGGTTCGAGCGTACTCACGGGGCGAGGGGGCGGTCCGTCCGGTCCGGGGCGGTCCGGGACCGGTCCGGCAGAGACGGGCGGCGGGCCGGTGCCCCTCGCTCCGCGAGCTCAACCCGGAGCAGGCAGGCGACGGGCTGGCAGACTGGGGCATGTGACCAGCGCCGACATCAGCCATGACTCCCCCACCAGCCCGTTCCGGCAGCAAGTTGCCGAGCGGGACGCGGCGCCGCAGTACGTGCTGCCGCTCGTCGTCCGTATCGAGCGGGCCGCGCCCCCGGCCCGTACCGACGCGCTGGAGACGGCGGCACGCGCGGTGCTCGTGCTGCTGTCGGACGAGCGGGCGGCCGCCGAGGACGGCGAGTGGTTCGAGGCCGTACGGGACTGGCAGGACGCACGGATCCGCAAGGTCGTACGGCGGGCCCGGGGCGCGGAGTGGCGGCGCGCCGAGGCACTGCCGGGCATCACGGTCACCGGCGGGTCCGCGGAGGTGCGGGTCTTCCCGCCGGTGCCGCTCGACGGCTGGCCCAAGGAGCTGGCGAAGCTCCAGGTCTCGGGCACGGATCTGGACGACCCGGAGCCGCCCGCCGCGCCCGATCCGGCGGGAACGGTGCTGTGGCTCAGCCCCCATGTCGACATGTCGGCAGGCAAGGCGATGGCCCAGGCGGGACACGGGGCGCAGCTGGCCTGGTGGGAACTCACGCCCGCCGAGCGGGAGATCTGGCACTCCGACGGCTTCCCGCTGGCCGTGCGCACACCGGGCGCGGCACGTTGGGCGGAGCTGACGGCCAGTGGTCTGCCGGTCGTCCGGGACGCCGGTTTCACGGAGATCGCCGCGGGATCGTGCACGGTTGTCGCGGACCACCCGGCGCTGCGGATGCGGACGGCGTCCCGTTGAGTTGAGGAGGCGGGTGGGCGCCCGGCGGCCCCGCCCGGCGGCGAATTCCGCGACGGCGGGCCAGTTCCCCAAGGTGCCTTCCGTCGGCGTCGTCCGATCCGGAACCGGATTGAACACAGGGCGGCACCATTCCGTATTTCCCCGTGCCACCCGCACGCACGATCGGGTCCACAGGGTCGATCCCGCGTCCGCCACCCGGACGCGGACCGCCCGGACCCGACAGGGACCCCGGGACGTCCGCCGTCCCCCAACACCCGGAAGACCACCGGAGTCCCTGACGACAACAGCACATATGACGGCTCATCTCCGGCATTCGGAGCGCGTTTCGAAGGGACCCGGACCATTGCTGGATGCCAGAAGATGCTGACGCAAACACCCTTGCACGCCGGAACACGGCGACACGCTCCCGTAACCACGGTCATCTGGCATGCCCCGCATACCCGAGGGCGACCGGGGGCGCTGCCGGACATTCGCGTGAGCAAGGAACGGTCAGAAATCCACTCCGAGGAGGTCATCGCGTCCAGGGATGCCTATGATGCCAAGCCCGACAAGCCCGGCGGAAGTGACCAACCCGCTTGACCGACCGCTCAGTTCCCGCTTGGCTGACGCAACTCGACCGCCCCCCGGCCTCCGGTCGGGGTCACCCCGGCTGGTCGCAGATTCGCAGCGCCGAAGCCTGCGCCGAGTGCAATCTCGTGTGCCGCCACTGCAGGAGAGACCTTGCGACACATCAACGCAACCAAGCTGATACTCGTGGCCCTCGTCGCGACCCTCAGCGCCCTGATCTATCCCGTCTGGTCCTACGCCGACCGGTCGGGGACCGGCCAGGCCAACCTCGATGCCGGGACCGTGGCCACCCAGTGGGGCCCGCTGTCCGCCCTCGACCGGGACTTCCTGGTCAAGGTGCGGCTGGCCGGGCTGTGGGAACTCCCCGCCGGCCAGCAGGCGATCGAACGGGCCCCCACCCAGGCCGTCAGGGACGCCGGCGACCATCTGATCGTCGGGCACACCGACCTCGACAAGCGCTCCCGCGACATCGCCGCGAAGCTCGGGATCGAGCTGCCGAACCAGCCGACCGCCGAGCAGCAGGGCTGGCTCGACGAGATGACGGCCGCCCAGGGCACGACGTACCAGCGCAAGTTCGCGCAACTCCTGCGCTCGGCCCACGGCAAGATTTTCGGCGTGATCGGCCAGGTCCGTAACACCACCCGCAACACCCTGATCCGCAGCCTCGCCGACGCGGCCAATGTGACCGTACTCGACCACATCACCATGCTCGAACGCACCGGCATGGTGGACTTCGACGCCATCGCCAACGAGGCGGCGGGCACGTCCACCGCCAGCCCGACCGGACCACCGCCGCCGGGCTCGGGTGTGATCCCCTCGCCCGTTCCCGCAGTGCCGAGCGGGGGTGCGGAGCTGACCTCGAAGCCCTCCGCGGCACCGACGGAAGAGACGACGGCGGACTCCACGGCCGCGCAGTAGCCCGGGCTCCGCGCAACGGGCTCAGGCTGGGGAACAGCTGGTCTCCGACGCTCTGGCCCCGCCGGGCCGAACCTCAAATCAACCTCTGAACCCGCCCTCTCCAGGGTTCGGCCCGGCTCGGCAGGGTCATCACTTCGGCACCTGTCGAACACGCTGGACAAGGAAGTCCGAAGCCCCGCCGTTCGCCGGAAGGCGGGGCTCGCGTCATCGTCCGGTGCGTACGCCCGCAAGACGGAAGGGCGCCCTCGTACATGGACGTACGAGGACGATCCCGGCAACGCGGTACGGGAGCACCACCCGGACGGATTCCGGGGAAGCGTCGCGCGCCGGGCGGGACTTCGGACTCACAGTCCAGGGGAGGGGCACATCATGGAGCACCTGGGTACGGGCATCGGATGGCGGCCCGAGATCGCCGGGACGGTGGCGGAACTGCCCGGTCTGGACTGGGTCGAGGTGGTGGCCGAGAACATCTGTCCCGGCCACCTCCCCGAACCACTCCTCCGGCTCCGCGAGCGCGGCACCACCGTCATCCCGCACGGCGTCGCGCTGGGCCTCGGCGGCGCCGACCGGCCGGACCCCGCGCGACTGGCGGCCCTCGCAGAACGCGCGGAGGCACTCGGCTCACCGCTGGTCACCGAACACATCGCCTTCGTACGGGCCGGGGGGCCGCTCACCGCCTCGCCGCGTCTGGAGGCCGGGCACCTGCTGCCGGTTCCCCGCACCCGCGACGCGCTGGACGTGCTGTGCGAGAACGTCCGGATCGCGCAGGACGCGCTGCCCGTTCCGCTTGCACTGGAGAACATCGCGGCGCTCATCAGCTGGCCCGGGGAGGAGATGTCCGAGGGCCGGTTCCTCGCGGAGCTGGTGGAGCGGACGGGCGTACGGCTCCTGATCGACGTGGCGAATCTGCACACCAACCACGTCAACCGCGGCGAGGACCCGGCGGCCGCGCTCGACGAACTGCCGGTCGAGGCCATCGCGTACGTCCATGTGGCGGGAGGTGTGGAGAAGGACGGCGTCTGGCACGACAGCCATGCACACCCGGTGACCAAGCCGGTGCTGGACATCCTGGCCGAGCTGTGTACCCGCACCGAGCCGCCGGGCGTCCTCCTGGAACGCGACGAGGACTTCCCCGCGGCGGAGGAACTCGGCGCCGAACTCGAGGCGATCCGCGATGTGGTCACCGCCACCTACCTCACACGGGGCGTCACGGGCACGGGTCGCCCGGCTGCGGCGCCCGCGGCAACCGCCGCAACCGCCGCAACCGCCGCAACCGCCCGAACAACTGCCGGTCACGGCGCGGGAACCACCCGCCCCCCGCGATCGGCCACCCCGCCCAGCGCGGAACCGGCGCTCGAATCGCACCGCCCACCCTCCCCGGGCACCTCGGCAACCGCGAGCACAGGGGCACCGACCGGAACCACCGAGGCCGGCACAGACACCAGCACCAGCACCAGCACCAGCACCAGCACGGATGCCACGCGGCAGCGCCTCGCGCTCGCCCAGACCGCCCTCCTGTCCGCCCTCGTGGCGGGCACCCCCGCGCCCGAGGGATTCGACCGGCGACGGCTGCGCGTGCAGAGCCGGGCGCTCGCCGCCAAGCGCGCCGATGTCGTAGCCAAGGTCGCCCCCGAACTACCGGAGATCCTCGGCCGCGGTTACCGCCCGGCCTTCCTCGGTTACGCGCGCACCCGCCCGATGGGCGGCGGCTACCGCCAGGACGCCCTGGACTTCGCGGAACACCTGCTCCGGCGGAGCGGGTCAGCGGGCCCGGCGGTGGGCGAGGACGTACGGCGACGGCTCGACACCTGGTGGCGGGAGCGCTCCGGCCCCGCGCCGCTGCCCGCGAACCGCTTCGCACGCATGCTGCGCAGCGCGCGGCGGGCCGGCTGACCGCCCCCATCCACGGCAGTCGGCCCGGCCAGTACGCGCGGCGCGGGACGCGGAGGACCCGGCGTCGGCGGCGCGGGAAGCGGCCCCCCGCACGCACCCGCCACAGACACCCGCATCGCCCGGCCGAGCACCCGCCAAACCGTGCCGCCGCACGTTTCCGTCCCCCTCGCATCCCCGGAACTCCAGGCCGGAAGCCCGGCACGGGCCGGCCCAGGAGGTTACTTCCGGGAACGGGCTACAGGATCAGCGCGATCCGCATTAGCGTGCCTGCGCAGCAGGAGGCACGACCATGCGATCCGTCACCGGCACCGTTCTGATCCTCGTCGCACTGGCCGCGACGCTCATCGCCCTCGCCTTTCCCGTCTGGACATACCGCGACAGAAGCGGCACCGGCCTCGCCAATCTGGAGGCCGGGTCCGTCGCCACCTCGTGGGGCCCGCTGTCGGCGGCCGACCGGGACTTCATCGTCCGGGTCCGGCTGGCCGGGCTGTGGGAACTCCCGGCCGGGCAGCAGGCGATCGAACGGGCCCCGACGCAGGCGGTCGCCGACGCAGGCGAACACCTGGTCGAGGGCCACACGCAGCTCGACGCCCGGGTCCGGGACGTCGCCGCCCGGCTGGGCATGGAGCTGCCGAACCAGCCGAACGATCAACAGCGCCGCTGGCTCGAGGAGTTCACCGCCGCCCGCGACATGGCGTACGCACAGAGGTTCACCAACGTCCTGCGTGCCGCGCACGGCAAGGTGTTCGTCCTGATCGGCCAGATCCGCAACACCACCCGCAACACCCTCGTGCGCGGGCTGGCCGACGAGGCGAACATGACCGTGCTCGACCACATCACCATGCTCGAACGCACCGGCATGGTGGACTTCGACGCCATCGCCGCCGAAGCGACGGAGAGTGGCACGGCCTCTCCGACCGGTCCGCCCCCGCATCCCGCGGCGCCCGCCGATCCCCCGGCGGCTCCACCCGCGGCCCCGGCCACAACCTATCCCCTGCCGCCTCCCGCGACGCTGCCCGAGAAGCCCCGGGAACCGAAACAGCCCAAGAACCCGAAGCAGCACGAGAAGAACGAGCAGCCGCAGAAGGAGAACGAGAGGAACGAGGCGCCCGTGCCCTGAGCACTGCCCGTCACGCACGGCACCCGTCACGGCACCCGTCACGGCACCCGTCACAGCACGACACCGGGCACGGCACGACACCGGGCACGGCACGACACCCGGCACAGCACGACATCCGGCACAGCACGACACCCGGCACGGCACGACACCCGGCACGGCGCCGTCATGGCACAGCCCCCGGCGTGACAGAGCCCGGCTTCAAGCCCCGCACCCCAGGGGTCCCGTATCCCCTCCTCACCCGGCCACCGACTGCCCCCGCATGCCCCGCATGCCCCGCAGCCTCGACACCAGCCGATGCCGTCCGGCCCAATCCCCGGCGGCAGCCGGTACGGCAGCCGAACTGACCCACCGGCGGACAGCTCCGTGGGCCGCACGAGGGCATCGCCCCCGACACCGGACCACGGTCCTTTACTTCGGCAACTCGCCCACGAATCATCCCCATCAGTTTTTTGTCATATGAAGGGATGACTATGAGAGCAGTAGCGCTGTACGGCACCTTCGGGTCGCTGCTCCTGACCGCACTCTCCACAGCCCCCGCCGGCAGCGTCTCTCCACCCCAGGTGCCGGGCGGCGCCCCCGAGGCCCGCGGCACCGCCGTCGCCACAGCGCGCGCGGCCTCCGCGGGAATCACTTTCGGCCGCTGCCACAAGGTCGAGGAGCTGCCGGATCCCGTGGAGTGCGGAACGGTCTCCGTGCCTCTCGACTACGCCCAGCCGGACGGCCGCAAGATCGCCCTCACCGTCAGCCGGGTCCGTGCCTCCGGAACCAGCCAGGAACGCCAGGGCGCTCTGCTCTTCAACCCGGGCGGCCCGGGTGCCTCCGGTATGCAGTTCCCGTTGTACGCGGCCATCGACGGATGGCATTCATTCGCAAAGGCGTACGACTTCGTCGGCTACGCCCCGCGCGGCGTCGACCGCTCCGCACCGATCTCCTGTCAGGACCCGGCCGCGTTCACCAAGGCCCCGACCAACTCGCCCACCCGCCCGACCGAGGCGTACAAGGAGCTCCGCAAGGGGCAGGCGCGGGACTACGCCCAGGGCTGCGCCCTCCGCACCGGCCGGGGCCTGCGGCACTACACCTCGCTCAACAACGCACGCGACCTCGAAGTCATCCGCGCCGCCCTCGGCGAGGAGAAGCTCAACTTCATCGGGGCCTCGTACGGCACGTACTTCGGCGCGATCTACGCGACGCTGTTCCCCCAGCGCGTTCGCCGCATGGTCTTCGACAGCGCGGTCGACCCCGACCCCCGGCAGATCTGGTACCAGAGCAACCTCGACCAGTCCTTCGCCTTCGAGGGGCGCTGGACCGACTGGCGCCGCTGGGTGGCCGAGCACGACTCCGTCTACCACCTGGGCCGCACGCACCAGGAAGTGCTGCGCAACTACGAGAAGGTCCGGGACGCGGTCGAGCGGCAGCCGGCCGGCGGCACCGTGGGGTCCGCGCAGCTCCAGTCCGCGTTCCTCAAGGTCGGCTACTACGACACGTACTGGGCGCGCCGCGCACAGGCGCTGGCCGAGTTCCTGCGCGGCAACCCCAAGCCGCTGATCGAGCAGGCACAGCCGCATCCGGATGAAGCTCCTATGGAGGAGAACGGCAACGCCGTCTACACCGCCGTCGAGTGCAACGACGCCCCGTGGCCGACCAGTTGGCAGACGTGGGACAGGGACAACAGCCGGTTGGCCCAGGTCGCCCCCTTCGAGACCTGGGACAACGCCTGGATGAACCTGCCGTGCGCCTACTGGACGCAGCCCCGGCAGCAGCCGCTGGACGTCCGCACCGCCGCCGGTGCGCTGCCGCCCGTGCTGATCCTGGCCGCCGAGCGGGACGCCGCGACGCCGTACCAGGGCGCCCTCGCACTGCAGCGCAGACTGGCCGGCTCCTCGCTGATCACCGAGCGCCGCGCGGGCACGCACGGCATCGCGGGCGGCGCGAACGCCTGCGTGAACGAGCACTTCGCCGCTTATCTGCTGCAAGGCGTGACACCGGGCGAGCGGGCCTACTGCGAGCCGCACGCCGAGCCCCTGCCGGACACAACACCGGTGCCGGAGCAGCGCGAACGGCGGGCGATCCCCAAGCCCATCGTCTGACGCGCTCCGGCGAGCGGCCGGAGCGCGTCGGTCGTGGCCCGCCGGGGAGAGGGCGCGGGCCCTCTCCCCGGCGGGGCCGCACGGGTGGGCGCCAGGACCGGGGGTGAGCGCCCGGGCCGGGCGGCAGGCTCATGCCAGGCCGGCGACCAGCTCCGCGACCGGCTTGCGGCGGCCGGTGTAGAAGGGGACTTCCTCGCGGACGTGCAGCCGCGCCTCGGAGGCCCGCAGATGACGCATCAGGTCCACGATGCGGTGCAGTTCGTCGGCCTCGAAGGCGAGCAGCCACTCGTAGTCGCCGAGCGCGAAGGACGCGACGGTGTTGGCGCGCACGTCGGGGAAGCCCCGGGCCATCTTGCCGTGGTCGGCGAGCATCCGGCGCCGGTCCTCGTCCGGCAGCAGGTACCAGTCGTAGGACCGGATGAAGGGGTAGACGCACACATAGTCACGGGCGTGCTCGTCGGCGAGGAAGGCCGGGACGTGCGCCTTGTTGAACTCCGCGGGGCGGTGCAGCGCCATGTTCGACCACACCGGCTCCAGGGCACGGCCCAGCTTCGTGCGCCGGAAGAGGTTGTACGCCTCCTGGAGCGCGTCCGCGGTCTCCGAGTGCCACCAGATCAGCACGTCCGCGTCGGCCCGCAGCCCGGACACGTCGTACGTGCCGCGGACGGTGACATCCTTCGCGGCGAGCTGCTCGAACAGCTCCTCCACCTCGGAGTCGTACCCGGAGCGGTCCTCGGGCAGCACGTCGCGCAGCTTGAACACCGACCAGAGCGTGTACCGGATGACCTCGTTGAGGTCCTTGGCCTTCTTGCCGGCGTTCGGGGTCTTCTCAGGAGCAGCAGTCATGCGCCCATTCTCGCTCGCCGCCGGTGGCGCGCGGCGCCCGGGTCTCCGTGCGGCCCCGGCCCGGCCCCGGCGGCGTCACCCGGCCGGCCGCCGCAGCCGCTCCGCGCCGCTACCGCCGCAGCCCGCCGAGCAGAGCGTCGGCGGCAGTGCGCGCGCTCGCGATGCAGGCGGGGATGCCCACCCCGTCGTACGCGGCGCCGCACACCCGCAGGCCCGGCAGTTTCGCCAGGTGGTCACGGATTCCGGCGACCCGGGCGAGATGGCCGACCGGGTACTGCGGCAGACCGCTCTCCCACCGGGTGACGCGGGTGGCGACGGGCCGTGCGGTGAGGCCGACCGCTTCGCGCAGATCCTCCAACGAGACCTGTACGAGATCGGCGTCGTCGCGACGCAGAGCGGCCTCCTCCCCGAACCGCCCGATCGAGGTGCGCAGGACGAAGAGGCCGGGGTCGGCGCCTTCGCCGTCGGTCAGCCAGCCCCACTTACGGCTGGAGAACGTGGACGCCTTGATCGTGCGGCCGTCGACCGGCGGGACGAGGAACCCGCTGCCGTCCGGCATTCCGGCAAGATCCGCGGCGCGGAAGGCCATGGTGACCAGGGCCATGGAGGCGTACTCGACGGTGGCCAGCCCAGCGGCCGCGGCCGGTGACTCAGTGGCCAACAGCCGGGCGGCGTCACCGGCGGGGGCGGCCAGCACGACCGCATCCGCCTCGATCAGCCGGTCACCGACCAGCACCTGCCAGCCCCCGACCGTCGTCCGGTTCAGGGCGCGCGCGGGCGAGCGGAAGAGGATCCGACCTCCCGCGGCACGTACCGCGTCGGCGACGGCGAGCGGCAGCCGGCCGACCCCGCCGTCGATCCCCATGAACACCGGGCCGGTCCGCTGCTGCCGGGCGGCCTCGGCCTGGACCGCCCGGACGCCCTCGGTCAGCGAGCGGTGGGTCCTCGCGGCCTCGAAGAGCTGCGGTACGGCGGCACGCATCGAGATCCGGTACGCGTCGCCCGCGTAGACCCCGCCGAGCAGCGGTTCCACCAGCCGGTCGACAACCTCGCGGCCGAGGCGGGCGGCGATGTAGTCGCCGACAGCGACATCCTCGCCGACCTCGGTGCGCGGCAGCCGGGCGTCCTCCTCGATCCGGGCGAGGCCCTCTGCCGAGACGACCCCGGATGCGGCCAGCGGCGCGAGATCACCGGGTACGCCCATCACATGCCCCGTGGGCATCGGCCGCAGCCGTCCCCGGGTCCAGAGCGAGGCGGTCGCCGTGGCGGGCGGCTGGAGCCTGCCGGACAGGCCCACCTCGTTCGCCAGTTCGACGGCCTCCGGCCGCCGCGCGAGCATCGACTCGGCGCCGAGGTCGACGGGTACGCCCGCGATCTCGCCCGCGCGCAGCTTCCCGCCCAGCCGGTCCGAGGTCTCCAGTACGGTCACCCGCACGCCCCCGGCGAGCAGTCGGTGCGCGGCGGCCAAGCCGGAGATCCCGCCGCCGATGACAACGACATGCCCCGTACGCGCGTCCGCCTCGTCCATGTCCCCCACTGTCTCAGATCCGATGGGTCGCTCCTCCGGCTCCCAGTGGGCCCCCGGCCTGCCCGGGCCGGCTGTGCAGGCCGAGGACAGTCCCGACCGTGACCACTTCGGGATCAACTGCCCGCAACCCGCCCCCGGGTCCGCTCGTCCAACGGGCAACATCGGCAACCGCCCTGGGGGAGACACCATGCGCCGCCCATCGACCGTACGACGCAGCCGGCCACGCGCCCTGCTCGCCACCGCCCTGCTCGCCGCCACGCTCGGGCTCGCCGGGTGCAGCGGCTCCGCGTCGGAGGACAGCAGCAAGGCTGCCTCCGGCCACGGCGGAGGCGACAGCGCGTACGACAGCTCCGACAGCTCCGGGCCTCGCGTCGCGGACGGCGGAGCCGCCGAGGGGGCCGACCGCAAACAGCCCGGAGGCGGGAACGCGGCGGCGAGGAAGCCACCGAAGCTCGCCCCGTCCCAGGTGATCCGTACGGCCACACTGACCGTCCAGGTCAAGGACGTGCCCGGGGCACTCGACCGGGCGCGCACCACCGTGGAGAGCGCGGGCGGCTACATCGGTGACGAGACCACCGACCGGGACGCCGACGGCCATGAGCGGTCCCGCATCGTGCTGCGCATTCCGCAGGAGGAGTACGAAACCGTCCTGGACGACCTCGCCGGCACCGGACGGCTCATCGAGCGGAAGGTCAGCGCCAAGGACGTCACCGAACAGGTGGTGGACGTCGAGAGCCGCATCCGCTCGCAGGAGGCGAGCGTCGCCCGGGTGCGGAAGCTGATGGACCGGGCCACGCAGCTCAGCGATGTGGTCACGCTGGAGGGGGAGTTGGGCAGCCGGCAGGCCGAGCTGGAAGCGCTCAAGGCCCAGCAGCAGTCGCTCAAGGAGCGGGTCGGCATGTCGACGGTCACGCTGGTGCTCTCCGAGACCGACGTGAAGCCGGAGTCCGGGGACGAGGAGACCGGCTTCCTGGACGCGCTGGCCGGAGGCTGGAAGGCGTTCCTCACCGCCGTGCGGTGGATCGCGCTCGCGCTGGGTGCCGTACTGCCCTTCGCCGTGGCACTGGCACTGCTGGTCCTGCTCCGGCGGGTGGTCCGGAGCCGCTTGCCGCGGCAGGCGGCTTCCACGTCCGGCGGCGTGCGAGGTGTCACGCCCCCGCAGCCGGTGACCGTCCCGGCCCCCTCCCCCGCACCCGAAGGATCCGCAGGACACGAAGAGAGCCGTAAGGAGGACTGATCCGCCGGCCGGCCGTAGCGTGTGCCGCAGGGACGGCGGAAGGAGCCCGATCGATGTCGGCGCAGGCACAGCGGCTGGTGGTCATCGGCGGGGACGCGGCGGGCATGTCCGCCGCGTCCCAGGCCCGCAGGCACAAGGGCCCGTCCGAGCTGGAGATCATCGCGTTCGAGCGCGGGCACTTCACCTCGTACTCCGCCTGCGGCATCCCGTACTGGGTCGGCGGGGTGGTCCCCGGCCCCGACGAACTGGTGGCCCGTACGCCCACCGAGCACCGCCGGCGCGGTATCGGCCTGCGGCTGCGCACCGAGGTCAACGAGATCGACACCGCCCGGCAGCGGGTGCGCGTCCGCGACCTCGACGCCGATGACGGCGAGCGCTGGGAGAGCTACGACCATCTGGTGGTGGCCACCGGCGCCCGGCCGCTGCGCCCGGACATCCCCGGGATCATGGCGCCCGGCGTGTACGGGGTGCAGACCCTCGACGACGGGCAGGCGCTGGTCGACGGGCTCGGTGACGAGGGCAAGGGACTGCGGACGGTGGTCGTCGGCGCCGGCTACATCGGCGTCGAGATGGCCGAGGCCCTGGTCAAGCGGGGCTGCGAGGTCACCGTCCTGGAGCGCGCCGAACAGCCGATGGCGACCCTCGACCCCGACATGGGGCGGCTCGTGCACGAGGCGATGTGCGGGCTGGGCATCGAGACGGTCACCGGCGCCGAGGTCACCGAGGTCCGCACGCGGGCGGACGGCCGGGTGTCGGCGGTCGTGACGCAGAACTCCGAGTATCCGGCCGACCTCGTCGTGCTGGGCCTCGGTGTACGGCCCGAGACCGGCCTGGCCCGGGACGCGGGACTGCCGCTCGGCGACTCCGGTGGCCTGCTCACCGACCTGGCCATGCGGGTGCGGGGGCACGAGAACATCTGGGCGGGCGGCGACTGTGTCGAGGTGCTCGACCTGGTTTCGGGCCGTACCCGGCACATCGCCCTGGGGACTCACGCGAACAAGCAGGGCCGGGTCATCGGCATCAATCTGGGTGGCGGCTACGCGACCTTCCCCGGTGTGGTCGGCACGGCCGTCAGCAAGGTCTGCGACCTGGAGATCGCCCGTACGGGGCTGCTGGAGGCGCAGGCGACCGCCGCGGGGCTGCAGTTCGTGACGGTGACGGCCGAGTCGACCAGCCGGGCGGGCTACTACCCGGACGCCCGGCCGATGACGGTGAAGATGCTCGCCGAGCGGCGCACGGGGCGGCTGCTGGGCACGCAGATCGTCGGGCGCGAAGGGGCGGGCAAGCGCGTCGACATCGCGGCCGTGGCGCTGACCGCCGGGATGACCGTGGAACAGATGACCACGCTCGACCTCGGCTACGCGCCGCCGTTCTCCCCCGTATGGGATCCCGTGCTGGTGGCGGCCCGGAACGCGACGGCGGCGGTTGCCCGCGATCTTCACGACCGGGCCGCGTCCGGAACGGCGGCCGGGGACGGCGGCACATCCGGGCGCTGACCCGGCAGCACCTCCGAGCGCTGACCCGGCAGCACCTCCGAGCGCTGTCCCGGCACCCGGTCCGGGACAGCCCCGGCTTCTACCGCTGCGTACTGGTGTGGACGAACTCCACGAGACGGGTGAGCGCGTCCGGGTCGATGCTCGGCAGCACCCCGTGGCCGAGGTTGAAGACATGGCCCGGCAGGTCGCGCGCCGCGGTCAGCACCTCGCGTGCCTTGGCCTCCACCGCCTCGCGCGGGGCGAACAGCACGGCAGGGTCGAGGTTGCCCTGGAGCGCCTTGCCGGGGCCGACCCGGCGGGCGGCCTCGTCCAACGGCACCCGCCAGTCGACGCCCACCACATCGGCACCCGCCTCGCCCATCAGGCCGAGCAGCTCGCCGGTACCGACGCCGAAGTGGATACGGGGCACGCCATGGCCCGCGATGGCGTCGAAGACCTTGGCCGAGGCGGGCATCACCGAACGGCGGTAGTCGGCCGGGGCGAGGGCACCGACCCAGGAGTCGAACAGCTGGACCGCCGAGGCGCCCGCCTCGATCTGCAACGTCAGGAAGGCCGCGGTGATGTCCGCGAGCCGGTCGACCAGATCGGCCCAGAGCTGCGGGTCGCCGTACATCATGGCCTTGGTGTGCTCATGGTTGCGGGACGGGCCGCCCTCGACCAGGTAGCTGGCGAGCGTGAACGGCGCGCCGGCGAAACCGATGAGCGGGGTCGCTCCGAGCTCTCCGACGAGGGCGCCGACGGACTCCGTCACGTACCTCACGTCGTCCGGCTCCAGCGGGCGCAGCCGCTGGAGGTCGGCGCGGGTACGGATGGGCTCCGCGATGACCGGCCCGACGCCGGGCTTGATGTCCAGGTCGATGCCGATCGCCCGGAGCGGCACCACGATGTCGCTGAAGAGGATGGCCGCATCGACCCTGTGGCGGCGGACCGGCTGCAGCGTGATCTCGGTGACCAGATCGGGCCGCATACAGGAGTCGAGCATCGGGATGCCCTCGCGCACCTTGAGGTACTCGGGCAGCGAGCGCCCGGCCTGCCGCATGAACCACACCGGCGTGTGCGGCACCGGCTCACGGCGGCACGCCTTGAGGAAGGCCGACTCGGCGACTGTGCTGGTCTGCTGCTGGCCCGTCGGGCGGTCGTTGGCGCTCACGCCCAGAATCTTCGCATGCGACGTTAAGAGGCCGCGCCCTCCCGGGTGTCCCTACCCGTCGCCGGTCGCGATTCCGCCTACTCTTCCGGGCATGGCTGCGGCTCAGGGACACCTCGCGGATGGTGCGGACGACAAGGACGGGGACGAGGCCCCGTACGCCTTCCGACAGGCGGTCGAAGCGCTGCGCACCGCACGGCTGCGGCCCGAGATGGAGATCGACCAGGCCCGGCCGCCGCAGCGGCTGGCCCCTCACGCGTACGCCCTCGAGGCCGCGGTCGTCCAGGACGACGAGGACCTCGCCGACGGGCGGCTCGTCCTGCTGCACGACCCCGCGGGTCACGACGCCTGGAAGGGCGCCTTCCGTCTGGTCACCCTCGTCCGCGCGGAGCTCGAGCCGGAGATGGCGGCGGACCCGCTGCTCCCCGAGGTGTGCTGGGCCTGGCTGACCGGCGCGTTCGAAGCGCGCGGGGTGGCGTACGGGGAGCCGAGCGGGACCGTGACGCTGGCCGGGTCGCACTACTTCGGCGGGCTCGCGAACCGGGCGCCGGCGACGCAGATCGAGATCCGGTCGTCCTGGACACCGCGCGAAGGCGCGAACGGCGTGCCGGACACGGCCGCGCACCTGGACGCCTGGTGCGAGCTGGTGTGCCAGATCGCGGGGCTGCCGCCGGGCACCGCCGCCGACGCCGCCGTGGTCTCGCTGCCCCAGCGCCGGGGTCCGCACAGCCGCTGACGCGGCACACCGCGACCGGAGCAGCCGCAACGCCCTTGGCCGGAACAGCCGGAGAAGCCGGAGCAGCCGCAGCAGTTGGGGGCCGGACACCCTTCGATCATCAGTGATCGATCGCGCTTCCGAATTGCCCGAATTGTTACTCACCAAATCGTGATCATTTACTAAAGCTGCACAGGTTTGATGCCGAAGGACTCTGTGACCCTTCCGCACGGAACGCCCCGACTTACCCCTAGGTCGGCCCCGCCCCGCCACTCCCCCAGGAGGCCTGGTGTCAGTTCTTCTCGAGCAGCCCGCAAGCCTGGTCGCCTACCGCCCGAACAAGCCGACGGCCATGGTCGTCGTCGCCGACCCCCGCGTCCGCTCCACCGTCACCCGCCACCTGTGGGCGCTCGGAGTGCGTGATGTCATCGAGGCGTCGTCGATCGCGGAGGCCCGTCCCCGAGTCGGCAACCCGCGCGACATCTGCGTCGCCGATGTCCACCTCCCCGACGGTTCAGGCCTCACCCTGCTGTCCGAGACCCGCGCCGCGGGCTGGCCGAACGGCCTCGCCCTCTCCGCCGCGGACGACATCGGCGCCGTACGCAACGCGCTGGCCGGCGGCGTCAAGGGCTATGTCGTCACCGGTACGCGCACCAACCTGGGGATCCCGGGACGGCCCGGCGCGGTGCCGGTCGGGGCGGCAGCGGCCCGGATGCAGCGCCGCCCCCCGGGCGCCCCCGGCCACCCGGGCGGCTACCGCGAACTGTCCGGCCGGGAGGTCGAGGTCCTGCGGCTGGTTGCGGAGGGCCAGTCCAACAAGGCCATCGGCGTCTCGATGGGACTCTCCGCGCTGACCGTCAAGAGCCACCTCGCCCGGATCGCCCGCAAGCTCGGCACCGGCGACCGGGCCGGAATGGTGGCGGTCGCCCTCCGTACCGGCATCATCCACTGAGCACGGCAGACCTCCAGCGCCCGCCGACGGAACGTTCCGTCGGCGGGCGCCCCACCAAAATTGGTTCCCATGTGCGGGGTACGCCGCCCCAAAGACCCCACCAGACCCAACAGAAAGGGAGAGCGGCGGGGAGGGGAAGGGTGTG
>NZ_JBEXKU010000083.1:0-29734 GCF_040609575.1 Streptomyces sp. NPDC004647
CAATCATTAGCCGCCGCCCCCGGATCACACGATCCGGGGGCGGCGGCATTTCTGCGTTCCGGCCCGCCGCGCGCCCCCTCTGTGCGGGCTGTCAATCCCTGCGGGTATGGTCAGGGCATCATCGGTACGTTCTTCCAGGAGGCACCCCGGGTGGAGGTTCAGGAGACACGCGTCCAGACCGACCGTGTCCTCACCATCCCGAACATCCTCAGCATGGCGCGGCTGGTCGGCGTACCGCTCTTCCTCTGGCTGATCCTCTGGCCCGAGTTCGGCGGACCCAACTGCGACGGCTGGGCGCTGCTCGTGCTGGCGCTCAGCGGCGTGAGTGACTACCTGGACGGCAAGCTCGCCAGGCGCTGGAATCAGGTCAGCACCCTGGGCCGGCTGCTCGATCCCGCCGCCGACCGGCTCTACATCCTTTCCACCCTCGCCGGCCTCACATGGCGAGAAATCCTTCCCTGGTGGCTGACGGCCGTGCTGTTGGCCCGTGAGCTCGTCCTCCTGGTCATGGTCGGGATCCTCCGTCAGCACGGTTACCCGCCACCGCAGGTGAACTTTCTCGGCAAGGCAGCGACCTTCAACCTGATGTGCGCCTTCCCGTTGCTTCTGCTGAGTGACGCAAGTGGCTGGCTGCCCTCACTCGCTGCTATTTTCGGATGGGCGTTCGCCGGATGGGGTACAACGCTCTACTGGTGGGCAGGAATCCTCTACGTGGTTCAAGTCCGCCGACTTGTCAGGGCGGACGCCGCAGCCGACTGAGCCGGCCGAAATGGTTTCGCCGTTGTCTCGACGGCCTTGCTTCTGGACGGGTGCCCCAGGCCGAGATCCGTGGGCCATCCGGACGGGCGCAGTCGGCATGACCGTCGTCTCTTCAAGGAGGACGCTTCCGACATGAAGGCCGTCGTGATGGCCGGCGGCGAAGGCACTCGCCTTCGCCCCATGACCTCGAGTATGCCCAAGCCGCTCCTGCCTGTGGCCAACAGGCCGATCATGGAGCATGTTCTGCGGCTGCTCAAACGGCACGGTCTGAGCGAGACCGTAGTGACCGTCCAGTTCCTCGCCTCTCTTGTCAAGAATTACTTCGGCGACGGCGAGGAACTCGGAATGGAGCTCACCTACGCCAATGAGGAAAAGCCACTCGGCACCGCCGGCAGTGTCAAAAATGCCGAGGAAGCGCTGAAAGACGATGCCTTCCTCGTCATCTCCGGCGATGCGCTCACCGATTTTGACCTCACCGAACTCATCGAGTTCCACAAGGAGAAAGGCGCGCTCGTCACGGTCTGCCTGACGCGTGTGCCCAATCCTCTGGAGTTCGGGATCACCATCGTCGACGAGAACGGCAAGGTGGAGCGGTTCCTGGAGAAGCCCACTTGGGGCCAGGTGTTCTCCGACACCGTCAACACCGGCATCTACGTCATGGAGCCGGAAGTCTTCGACTATGTCGAGGCCGATGTCTCCGTCGACTGGTCCGGCGACGTCTTCCCTCAGCTGATGAAGGAAGGAAAGCCGATCTACGGCTATGTCGCCGAGGGTTACTGGGAGGACGTGGGCACGCACGAAAGCTATGTCAAAGCGCAGGCCGACGTGCTCGAGGGCAAGGTCGACGTGGACATCGACGGGTTCGAGATCTCGCCCGGTGTCTGGGTCGCCGAAGGTGCCGAGGTCCATCCCGACGCCGTACTCCGCGGACCGCTCTACATCGGCGACTATGCGAAGGTCGAAGCCGACGTCGAGATCCGCGAGCACACCGTCGTCGGATCCAACGTGGTCGTCAAGACCGGCGCCTTCCTGCACAAGGCCGTTGTCCACGACAACGTCTACATCGGCCAGCACAGCAACCTGCGCGGCTGCGTCATCGGAAAGAACACCGACATCATGCGGGCCGCCCGCATCGAGGACGGTGCGGTGATCGGCGACGAGTGCCTGGTCGGTGAAGAATCGATCGTTCAGGGCAATGTGCGCGTCTACCCCTTCAAGACCATCGAGGCGGGCGCGTTCGTCAACACCTCGGTGATCTGGGAGTCCCGCGGCCAGGCCCACCTGTTCGGGGCCCGGGGTGTGTCCGGCATCCTCAACGTGGAGATCACCCCCGAGCTCGCCGTGCGCCTCGCAGGGGCGTATGCGACCACGCTGAAGAAGGGCTCGACCGTCACCACCGCGCGTGACCACTCGCGTGGTGCCCGTGCGCTCAAGAGAGCGGTCATCTCCGCCCTCCAGGCGAGCGCGATCGACGTGCGGGACCTGGAGAACGTGCCACTGCCCGTGGCCCGCCAGCAGACCGCCCGCGGCAGCGCCGGCGGCATCATGGTCCGAACGACCACCGGGGTTCCGGACTCGGTCGACATCATGTTCTTCGACGAGCGCGGCGCGGACCTCTCGCAGGCCGGCCAGCGCAAGCTCGACCGCGTCTTCGCACGCCAGGAGTACCGGCGTGCCTTCCCCGGCGAGATCGGTGATCTCCGCTTCCCCGCCAGTGTCTTCGACTCCTACACCGGTTCGCTGCTGCGCGAGGTGGACACCACCGGCGTCGCGGACGCCGGGCTCAAGATCGTCGTGGATGCCTCCAACGGCAGCGCGGGCCTCGTCCTGCCCAGCCTCCTCGGAAAGCTCGGCGTCGACGCGCTCACCATCAATCCCGGTCTCGATGAGTCACGGCCGACGGAGACGGCGGACTCCCGGCGCTCCGGGCTCGTCCGTCTCGGCGAGATCGTCGCGTCCGCCCGCGCCGCTTTCGGTGTCCGCTTCGACCCGGTGGGCGAGCGGCTGTCCCTCGTGGACGAGCGCGGCCGCATCGTCGAGGACGACCGGGCCCTGCTGGTCATGCTCGACCTGGTCGCTGCCGAGCGGCGCAGCGGCCGTGTGGCCCTGCCGGTGACCACCACCCGGATCGCGGAGCAGGTCGCCGCCTATCACGGTACGCAGGTGGAGTGGACGACGACGTCGCCGGACGACCTCACCAGGGTTGGCCGTGCCGACGAGACGATCTTCGGAGGCGACGGGCGCGGCGGCTTCATCGTGCCGGAGTTCAGCAGCGTCTTCGACGGTACGGCGGCCTTCGTACGGCTGATCGGCCTGGTGGCCCGTACACAGCTCACCCTGAGCCAGATCGACGCCCGTATCCCGCGGGCCCACGTCCAGCGGCGGGACCTGGCCACTCCGTGGGCGGTGAAGGGGCTGGTCATGCGCAGCGTGGTGGAGGCGGCCGGGGACCGGTCCGTCGACACCACCGACGGCGTACGGGTCGTGGAGGCCGATGGGCGCTGGGTGATGGTGCTGCCAGACCCGGCCGAGGCGGTCACCCATCTGTGGGCCGAGGGGCCGGACGAGGCCTCGGCCCAGGCGCTTCTCGACGAATGGGCCGCGGTGGTCGACAGCGCCGGTCACTGATCTCCGTTCGCAACTGAGGCCGTGGGGCACCGCTCGTGCGGTGCTCCACGGCGGCGCGCCGGTGGGGCCATTCGGCGGTAGTAGTTGCGACGTGCGACGATGTGCGGCATGTCGCAGCAGCACCCCGTTCGGAGCACATCTTCGCCTCCCGCGCGCCCCGACGCCTCCATGTCGCTGCTGACCAATGTGATGGACCACAGTCTCGACGACGGGTACGCCCAGGCGGCGGCCCGGCGCAGCGCCGAGAGCGGGGCGGGACTGCCGAACACTCTGCGGGCCAGGCTCTGGCTCGCCGCGGGCCTCGTTCTCGCCGCTGCCGTCGTCACCCTCGGTGCCGTACAGGCGCAGATATCCGCTCCGGAGCTCGCCAAGGAGCGCCAGGAGCTGATCGACCGCATCGAGACGGACACCTCGCAGGCGGACGAGCTGCAGGAGAGCGTGGACAAGCTGCGCGAGGACGTGGGGGAGCGGCAGCGCCGAGCGCTGGAGAAGCACGGCGGCGCCAAGGGGGAGCTGCTCGGTCTCCTGGCCGGGGCGACCGCGGTGCACGGCCCTGGGGTGAAGCTCGTCGTGGACGATGCCGAGGAGGCGGAGCAGGGCGGGGACGGACCGCGGGAGAGCAGCGGCTTCTCCGACACCGGCCGGGTCCGCGACCGGGACATGCAGCGTGTCGTCAACGGCCTCTGGGAGTCGGGAGCGGAGGCCATCGCGGTCAACGGCCAGCGGCTGACGGCCCTCTCGGCGATCAGGGCCGCGGGTGACGCCATACTGGTCGACAACAAGCCGCTGGTGCCGCCCTATACGGTGCTCGCGGTGGGGGACGGGAAGCGGCTGGCCACCGCGTTCCAGAACAGTGCCGACGGGCAGTACCTGCATGTGCTGCAGGACAACTACGGCATCCGCACGAGCATTTCCGCACAGGGTGACGTCCGGCTGCCGGCCGCGCCGAGCCTGATCGTACGTACCGCAAAGCCGGAAGCCGGGGGCGCGGACAAGAGCGCAACCGAGACAGGGAAGGGCACATCGTGATCGCCGTACTGGGCCTCGTCGTGGGAGTTGTGGTGGGGCTGTTGGTCCGACCCGAGGTGCCGGGAGTGGTCGAGCCCTATCTGCCGATCGCCGTCGTCGCGGCACTGGACGCGGTCTTCGGAGGCCTCCGGGCCATGCTGGACGGCATCTTCGACGACAAGGTGTTCGTCGTGTCGTTCCTCTCCAATGTCGTCGTCGCCGCGTTGATCGTCTTCCTCGGTGACAAGCTCGGCGTGGGCGCGCAGCTGTCCACCGGTGTGGTCGTCGTGCTCGGCATCCGTATCTTCTCCAACGCCGCCGCGATCCGTCGGCACGTGTTCCGGGCGTGAGGCCGATGAGCAACGACGAGACACCCAAGGACCCGGAGAACCGGGAGAACCCGGAGAACCGGGAAACCCCGGAGAACCGGGAAACCCCGGAGAACCGGGAAACCCCGGAGAACCGGGAAACCCCGGAGAACCGGGAAACCCCGGAGACGCCGGAGACGCCGGACCGGGAGACCCCCGAAACACCGGGCCCCGCGGCATCGCGGCCGACCGCTGAGTCGCAGGGGCAGGCCGAGCCGCCGGAACCCGAGGAAGCGCCGAGGAAGCCTGAGCCGGACGCCCCGGAAGCCACGGAGCCCCCGTCGGCTCCGGAGCCCGCCGAACCCACTGCCGGGCCCGCTGAGGAGCCCACCGTCGGCGCCGCAGAGGAGCCCGAGTCGGCGGAAACCGATTCGCTCACCGGCCGGCAGCGGCTGGCCGCCGCGCTCTGGCCGCCGCGGGTCACCCGGGCGCAGCTGATCGTTGCCCTACTGCTGTGCGTACTCGGCCTCGGCCTCGCGATCCAGGTGAGCTCGACCAGCGACAACAGCGCGCTGCGCGGGGCCCGCCAGGAGGACCTCGTACGGATCCTGGACGAGCTCGACAACCGCACGCAGCGCCTGGAGGACGAGAAGCGCCGTCTGGAGAACCAGCGAACCGAGCTGGAGAACAGCTCCGACCAGGCGGAGGAGGCGCGCAGGCAGACGGTCCAGAAGGAGCAGCAACTCGGCGTCCTCGCGGGCACTGTCGCGGCGCAGGGGCCCGGTATCAACGTCACGGTGAGAGACGCGGCCGGCGCCGTGAAGGCGGACATGCTGCTCGACGCGATCCAGGAGCTGCGGGCCGCGGGCGCGGAGGCTATCCAGATCAACGGCGTGCGAGTGGTGGCCGACACCTACTTCTCCGACGCGGGGAATGGCGTGCGGGTCGACGGGAAGAAGATCACTCAGCCGTTCCGTTTCAAGGTCATCGGCAAGCCGCAGGATCTCGAACCGGCGCTGAACATCCCCGGCGGTGTGGTGCAGACCCTGGAGAAGGAGCAGGCCACGGTCGCCGTCGAGCGCGGGGACAGCATCGTCGTGGACGCCTTGCGGCGTGCGCAGCCGCCTGACTACGCTCGGTCGTCCTCACAGTGATCCGGCCGGGCACGGGGGCTACGCGGCGGAAGCAACAGGTTGCGGGGGGTCGGCGCACCACAGAAGCGGCGCGTGGTGGAAACTGTCTGACGGTCGCGGACGTTGAGTGGATGTCCGGGTCGGCCGGTGAGTGCAGCGAGGGTTCGTCCTGCCCCACGGGCGGGTCTGTTTCAGTCAAGGGGAATCGCCCGTGAAGTTGTTTGCGAAGTTGTTCGGTAAGAGCGCCCGCGAAGAGGGTGACAGCGGCACGGCCCGCCACCGCGCGGGGAGCCCTGCGGACGAGGGCGCAGAGCAGGAGCGCCCGCTGTTCCGCGACCAGGTCGGGGCGTCCGGCGGCGACATTTCGGACGGTCACGGCGCGCCTTCTGTTGACCCTGCGGCATCGGGACGCATAGGTTTCGAAGAACCATCAACCTCAAGTGCGGGTGGAGGGTTTGCGGCTTTGCCAGTTTGTACGCGGTGCGGACACCGGAACGCCGAGGCCAGTCGGTTCTGCTCCAACTGTGGGGCGCCGTTGCGCGCCGGGACCTCGCCCGAGCGGGCCTCGGAGACGACGTCCACCATTTCCATCTCGGGCATCGAGGCGTACGAGGCGGAGGCCACGGGCCAGACCGCGCCTCCGCTGTCTCCCGAGGCGCAGGCCGCCGTCGACGCGCTACCGCTCGGCTCCGCGCTGCTCGTCGTCCGCCGTGGCCCCAACTCGGGCAGCCGCTTCCTGCTGGACGGCGACCTGACCACCGCAGGCCGGCATCCGCAGAGTGACATCTTCCTCGACGACGTGACCGTCTCCCGGCGGCATGTCGAGTTCCGCCGAGGACAGGACGGCGGCTTCACCGTCGCCGATGTCGGCAGCCTCAACGGCACGTATGTCAACCGGGAGCGGATCGACTCCCTTCCGCTGGCAAACGGCGACGAGGTGCAGATCGGCAAGTACCGGCTGGTCTTCTACGCCAGCCAGCGAGGCATCTGACCCGTCCAGGGAAGGGCCATGCGTCAGAGACCGTCGGGTGGTGCCGGTTCCGGCGCCGCCACCGCGGAAGGCCGGCTGATGAGCATCGGTGCGGTGCTCCATCAGCTGCGTGAGGAGTTTCCCGAGGTCACCATCTCCAAGATCCGATTCCTGGAGGCGGAAGGCCTGGTCGAGCCGCGCCGTACACCGTCCGGGTATCGCAAGTTCAGCCCTGAGGACGTGGAACGGCTCGGTTCCGTCCTGCGTATGCAGCGGGATCACTACCTCCCGCTCAAGGTCATCCGTGAGCACCTCGACGCCCTGGCCCGGGGAGAGCAGCTGGGGCTCCCCTCCCCGGGCCGGTCGCGCGAACTGCTGGACGGGGCGCTGGAGCCGGACCCCGAGGCCGTGACAGCCGCCAGGATCGGCCGTGCCGAGCTCCTGGCGGCTGCGGACGTCGGAGAGGCCGAGCTCGCCGAGTGGGAGTCGTACGGGCTGATCACGCCCGGCGAGGATGGCGGATACGACATCGAGACGGTCTCCGTCGCGAAGCTCGTCGCCGCCCTCGGCCATTTCGGACTGGAGCCGCGGCATCTGCGCGTCATGAAGGCGGCGGCGGACCGCGAGGCGGACCTCGTGGAGCAGGTCGTGGCCCCGCTCAGGCGGCACCGCAACCCCCAGACGCGGAATCACGCGGAAACCACGGCCCGAGAGCTCGCGACCCTTTCCATACGGCTCCACGCGGCGCTCGTCCAGGCCGCGCTACGGCCTCGTCTGCACTGACGGAGGGGCCCGACTACCCAAACCGGCCGGGCACGTCCTAGGGTTGCTGTGTGAACGAGCTCGACGTTGTGGGTGTCCGGGTGGAAATGCCCTCCAACCAACCGATCGTGCTCCTACGTGAAGTGGGAGGCGACCGTTACCTCCCCATCTGGATCGGGCCGGGGGAGGCAACCGCCATCGCTTTTGCCCAGCAGGGCATGGCCCCGGCTCGGCCGCTGACCCACGACCTCTTCAAGGACGTGCTCGAAGCGGTCGGCCAGCAGCTCACGGAGGTTCGCATCACGGATCTGCGGGAGGGCGTCTTCTATGCGGAGCTGGTCTTCGCCAGCGGAGTCGAGGTCAGCGCACGGCCGTCCGACGCCATAGCGCTGGCGCTGCGCACCGGTACGCCGATCTACGGCAGCGACGGTGTGCTGGACGACGCGGGAATCGCCATCCCGGACGAGCAGGAGGACGAGGTGGAGAAGTTCCGCGAGTTCCTCGACCAGATTTCGCCCGAGGACTTCGGCACCAACAGCCAGTGAGCGGCCGCCCCGACGGGTTCCGTGCGGCCATCCGGCCAGCCTTTCCCCGAAAAGGGGCACGGGAAACCACTCTTAGGGTGATTATCACTCGGCGTGCCGAGTGTGGCGATCGTTGACGCACCCCGGGTGACTGCCTACCGTCAGGAAGGCAGGTCAAGGACGGAGGTCGGCGTGAGAAACACCGGCGACGGTACAGCGGCGGGCGGTCCCTTTCCGCTCCACGGGGGTGCAGCCGACCCCATCCCCCGACACACCGTCGCGGCACCGGCCGGGACTTCTCCCGAAGGGTCCGACCGGATCGGCTACCGCGGGCCCACGGCCTGCGCCGCGGCCGGCATCACCTACCGACAGTTGGACTACTGGGCACGCACCGGCCTCGTGGAGCCGAGCGTTCGGCCCGCGTACGGCTCCGGCACCCAGCGGCTCTACAGTTTCCGGGACGTCGTTGTCCTGAAGATTGTGAAGCGCTTCCTGGACACCGGTGTGTCCCTGCAGAACATCCGCACCGCCGTTCAGCACTTGCGTGAGCGCGAGCGCGCGGACCTCGCGCAGATGACGCTCATGAGCGACGGCGCGACGGTGTACGAGTGTTCCTCCCCGGATGAGGTCGTGGGCCTGCTCCAGGGCGGCCAGGGCGTCTTCGGTATCGCCGTGGGTGTGGTGTGGCGGGATGTGGAGAGCGCCCTCGCAGAGCTCCACGGAGAGCGCGTTGACACCGGCGAGACGCTCGTCGGGCACCATCCGTCGGATGAACTCGCGCGCCGCCGCAACCGCGCGGGCTGAGCGGCCACCTCTCACGCCCCGACCCGTCGCGGATCGGGGCGCATGTCAGTGCGGTACGGCAGCATCAGTGGTGTGAGAGCCGCGCCGACCATCCTGCATCTCGACATGGATGCCTTCTTCGCCGCCGTGGAGCAGGCGTCGAAGCCGAGCCTGCGCGGCAAGCCGGTGGTGGTGGGCGGCCTCGGGCCGCGCGGCGTGGTGGCCACCGCTTCGTACGAAGCACGGGTCTTCGGGGTCCACTCGGCCATGGCCATGGCCCAGGCCCGGCGGCTGGCACCGAACGCCGCCTATCTCGCCCCACGATTCGCGCTCTACCGCGGGGTCAGCGACGCGGTCATGGAGCTGCTGCACAGGCTCTCACCGCTGGTCGAGCCGCTCAGCCTGGACGAGGCGTTCGTGGACCTCGAGGCGGGCGGGACAGTGGCTTCCCAGGCCGCCGCGCGCGAGGTGGGGGAGCGGCTGAGGCGGGACATCCGGGCCGTCACCGGGCTCAGCGGTTCGGTCGGCCTGGCCGGTTCCAAGCTGCTGGCCAAGATCGCGTCGGAGCAGGCCAAGCCCGACGGCATGGTGCTGATCGCTCCTGGCACCGAGCTCGAGCTGCTGGCTCCGATGACCGTCCGTACGCTCCCGGGCGTCGGGCCCGCGACCGCAGAGCATCTGCGCAGGGCCGGTATCCATACCGTCGGGGAGATCGTGGAAGCGGGGGAGGACGAGCTGATCCGGTTGCTGGGGAAGGCGCACGGCAGCTCCCTGCACACCATGGCGCGCGGCGCGGACGACCGGCCGGTGGTCGCCGACCGGGACGCCAAGTCCGTATCCGTCGAGGACACCTTCGATATCGATCTGCACGACCGGGCGCGGGTGCAGTGGGAGGTCGCGCGGCTGGCCGACCGCTGTGTGCAGCGGCTCCGCTCGGCGGAGCGGTCAGGCCGCACCGTCGTACTCAAAGTGCGCCGGTACGACTTCTCGACGCTGACCCGCTCCGAGACCCTGCGCGGGCCCACCGACGACCCCGCCGTCATCCGCGAGGCCGCGGCCCGGCTCATCGAGGCGGTGGACACCACGGGCGGTGTGCGGCTGCTCGGTGTCGGAGTGAGCGGGCTCGCCGACTTCACCCAGGAGGACCTGTTCGCCCAGGCCGCCACCGCACAGGAAGCGGCGGCAGTGGAGGCGGCGGCACTGGAGGCCGCTGCTCAGGGGGCTGGAACACCGGACGCGGAGGACGGCGGCGCGGAGGGGGAGCGGACGGCGGGCCAGGCCGCTCCGGGGCCGGCGGAGGCCGCCCCGGAGCATGCGCGCCGGTGGGTGCCGGGCCATGACGTGCGGCACGCCGAGCTCGGGCCCGGCTGGGTGCAGGGCAGCGGCGTCGGCAGAGTCACCGTGCGCTTCGAACAGCCCTGGTCGGCGCCGGGCCGGGTGCGGACCTTCCGCGTCGACGACCCCGCGCTGGAGCCGTCGGAACCCCCCTCGATCCTCGCCCGGGGCCACCCCCGGCCCGTGGTGCCCGCGGTGGAGCCCGTCGCGGGCGCCGATCAGTCGTCGTCACCCGCGAGGCGTCCGAAGTCCTGGTCATCGGGGCCGGGGCCGTCGCCGCCCGGACTCGCCGCGTCCAGTCCGTAGTGGTGGTAGAGCTGTAGCTCCTGCTCAGGGGAGAGATGCCGCCCCACCCCGAAATCCGGGGCGTCCTTGATCAGGGAGCGCCGGTAGGGGACTCGCAGCGTGTCGTCGATGATCTCGCTCGGCTCCAGCGGCACGAAGGCATCACGCCCGAACAGGCCGGTGCGTACGGCCGCCCACTCCGGACGGCCCGTCGCGTCGTCGAGGTACACCTCGTCCACGGTGCCGATCTTCGCCCCGTCGAGGTCGAATGCTTTGCGCCCTATCAGGCTCCGGGGATCGATGTCGGTCTGCACAATCCCTCCAACTGGTCGCACGTCTACTCTCGGAACAACGAAAAGGCACTTCGCGGGGCCCGGCCACTCGAAGAACCTTCCGGGAAGTGCACTGGTACGCTGGCTAGCGGCTGCAGACCCCATGCGGGAGAGTCCTCCAACAGCAGGCAGGAGGGCGCCGAAGGAGCAAATCCTCCCCGGAATCTCTCAGGCACACGTACCGCATGGACGAGGTCACTCTGGAAAGCAGGGCGGGCGCCGGACGTGTATGCGCCGGAACCCCTCCTCACCGACGGTGCAAGCCGGACCGCCCCGCGCGGACCGGTGAAGCTCTCAGGTTGAGATGACAGAGGGGGAGGCCGTCCGGGCACCCGTGCCGTGGTGCCCCTCGCAGGTCGCATCGACCAGGAGGCCTCCGCAGATGAACGCCAACCGCATTTCACTCTCCCAGCTGGAGTGTGGCACTCCCTTCGACCGGCGCCACATCGGTCCTGACGGCGGGGCGCAGGCGAAGATGCTCGCCCAGGTCGGATATGGCTCGCTCGACGAACTCACCGCCGCCGCCGTACCGGATGTGATCAAAAGCGAAGGCGAGCTGAATCTGCCGGAGGCCCGCACCGAGGCCGGGGTCCTCGATGAGCTGCGCGCTCTCGCCGGCCGTAACGAGGTGCTGGCCCCGATGATCGGGCTCGGCTACTACGGCACCTTCACCCCGCCGGTGATCCTCCGCAACGTCATGGAGAACCCCAGCTGGTACACGGCGTACACCCCGTACCAGCCGGAGATCTCGCAGGGCCGCCTCGAGGCGCTGCTGAACTTCCAGACCGTCGTCGCCGACCTCACCGGTCTGCCCACCTCGGGCGCCTCCCTGCTGGACGAGGGCACCGCCGCCGCAGAGGCCATGGCGCTCTCCCGCCGCGTCGGCAAGGTCAAGGACGGCGTCTTCCTGATCGACGCCGACTGTCTGCCCCAGACGATCGCCATCATCGAGACCCGGGCCGAGCCGACCGGTGTGGACGTGGTCGTCGCCGACCTCTCCGACGGGATCCCGGCCGAGGTCGCCGAGCGCGGGGTCTTCGGTGTGCTGCTGCAGTACCCGGGCGCCTCCGGACAGGTGCGGGACCTGCGGCCGCTGATCGAGAGCGCGCACGAGGTCGGCGCCGTCGTCACCGTCGCGGCCGACCTCCTTGCCCTCACCCTGCTCACCTCGCCCGGCGATCTGGGCGCGGACATCGCGGTCGGCAGCAGCCAGCGCTTCGGCGTGCCGATGGGCTTCGGAGGCCCGCACGCCGGGTTCATGGCCGTACGGGAGAAGTTCGCCCGCAGCCTGCCCGGACGGCTCGTCGGCGTCTCCGTGGACGCCGACGGCAACAAGGCGTACCGACTGGCCCTGCAGACCCGCGAGCAGCACATCCGCCGGGAGAAGGCCACCAGCAACATCTGCACCGCTCAGGTCCTGCTCGCCGTGATGGCCGGAATGTACGCCGTCCACCACGGCCCCGGAGGGCTCGCGGGCATCGCCCGGCGCACCCACCGCTACGCCACACTGCTCGCCGAGGGCCTGCGGGCCGGCGGTGTGGAGATCGTTCACGGCTCGTACTTCGACACCGTGACCGCGCGGGTCCCCGGGCGGGCCGCCGAGGTCGTGGCCGCCGCGCGCCGGGCAGGCGTCAACCTTCGCCCGGTCGACGCCGACCTGGTCGGCATCGCCTGTGACGAGACCACCGGCCGCGCCCAGCTGGCCGCCGTCTGGGGCGCCTTCGGCGTCGAGGCCGATGTGGAGGCGCTGGACGCCACCGTGCAGGACACCCTGCCGGGGGGCCTGCTGCGCCGCGACGAGTACCTGACCCACCCGGTCTTCCACCAGTACCGCTCCGAGACCGCGCTGCTGCGCTACCTGCGCCGGCTGGCCGACCGGGACTACGCACTGGACCGCGGCATGATCCCGCTCGGCTCCTGCACGATGAAGCTCAACGCCACCACCGAGATGGAGCCGGTCACCTGGCCCGAGTTCGGGGCACTGCACCCCTTCGCGCCGCTGGACCAGGCTGAGGGCTATCTGTCCCTGATCCATGAGCTCGAGGAGCGGCTGGCCGAGGTCACCGGCTACGACAAGGTCTCCCTTCAGCCGAATGCCGGTTCCCAGGGCGAGCTGGCCGGTCTGCTGGCCGTACGGGCGTACCACCGGGCAAACGGCGACACGCAGCGCACCGTCTGCCTCATCCCCTCCTCCGCGCACGGCACCAATGCCGCCAGCGCCGTGATGGCCGGGATGAAGGTCGTGGTGGTCAAGACCCGCGAGGACGGCGACGTCGACGTCCAGGACCTGCACGCCAAGATCGAGGCTCACGGCAACGAACTCGCCGTGCTGATGGTCACCTACCCGTCCACCCACGGTGTGTTCGAGGAGCACATCACCGACATCTGCGCGGCCGTGCACGACGCCGGAGGCCAGGTGTACGTGGACGGCGCCAACCTCAACGCGCTGGTGGGCCTCGCCAAGCCGGGCCGGTTCGGCTCGGACGTCTCGCACCTGAACCTGCACAAGACCTTCTGCATCCCGCACGGCGGCGGTGGCCCGGGTGTCGGCCCGGTCGGTGTGCGCGCGCACCTCGCCCCGTACCTGCCGAACCACCCGCTCCAGCCCGCCGCGGGCCCCGCGACGGGCGTGGGCCCGATCTCCGCCGCCCCGTGGGGCTCCGCGGGCATCCTGCCGATCTCCTGGGCCTATGTACGGCTGATGGGTGCGGAGGGACTGCGGCGGGCCAGCCAGGTCGCCGTCCTCGGTGCCAACTACATCGCCAAGCGGCTCGAGCCGCACTACCCGGTGCTCTACACCGGCCCGAACGGCCTGGTCGCGCACGAGTGCATCGTGGACCTGCGGCCGCTGACCAAGGCGACCGGGGTCAGTGTCGACGACGTCGCCAAGCGGCTGATCGACTACGGCTTCCACGCGCCGACCATGTCCTTCCCGGTGGCCGGGACGCTGATGATCGAGCCGACGGAGAGCGAGGACCTCGCAGAACTGGACCGGTTCTGCGAGGCGATGATCGCGATCCGGGCCGAGATCGAGCGCGTCGGCACGGGTGAGTGGCCCGCGGACGACAACCCGCTGCGCAACGCCCCGCACACGGCGGCGGCCCTGGGTGGGGAGTGGGAGCGCCCGTACAGCCGGGAGACGGCGGTCTTCCCGGCCGGCGTCTCGGCGGCGGACAAGTACTGGCCGCCGGTGCGGCGGATCGACGGCGCCTTCGGTGACCGCAACCTGGTCTGCTCGTGCCCGCCTCTGGAGGAGTACGACGCCTGACAGGCGACAAGTGTCGGGGCCGGTTCGGCGATTGCGCCGGGCCGGCCCCTGTGTTTCCGGTGGTGCGTAGGCACGTGTACGTGGACTGCCGCTTGTCGGTTCCGGTGGTGCCGTGCTGCCGCGGGTCAGGCGGCAGCCATCACCTGTTCGGCTCCGAGCGGCCGGTGCGGGGCGATGATCTGCCCGTCCGGCAGCAGCTCACCGGTGTCCTCGAAGAGCAGGACGCCGTTGCACAGCAGGCTCCAGCCCTGTTCGGGGTGGTGCGCCACGGGATGGGCGGCCTCCCGGTCGGCGGAGTGGGCTGTCGGGCACGGTGGCTGGTGCTGGCACATGGAAGGGTTCTTTCGCTGCGGTGTGGTGAGATTCCTGCGGCTCGTGGTGTTCATGCCGCCCCCCGTATCTGTCGGTCAGTCCCAGTGTTGCCCCACGGGCGTGATTCCGCAGGGATTTCGCGGCAGCTGTCCTCTCAGGAACAAGACGCATCACTCGTGCGGACGGTTCACGGCAACAGGACTGTCCCTTCGGGTGGTTGGCGGTGGCCGGAACGGGCTAGCCCTGGCGGGTGGGGAGGCGTACCGAACGGGTGGGAACGCGAACCGAATGGGTGGGGAGGCGTACCGAATGGGTGGGAACGCGAACCGAATGGGTGGGGAGGCGTACCGAATGGGTGGGAACGCGAACCGAATGGGTGGGGAGGCGTACCGAACGGGTGGGAACGCGCAAGGGCGCAGCAGCGTGCCCCGCGACCGACCGGCCCGCGGGGCACGCTCATGCCGTGCGTCATCCGGCCACTCAGGCCGGCGACCCCATGCCCATCAGCGGAGTGGGAGCGGCCCGGAGAGTGAGCACGGGCAGCAGATCGGCGACCCGGTGCGGGCGGTGCGCCGCGATACCGGGCGGAGCCGGGGCCAGCGGCACCAGGAGATCACTCGGCGCGGGCCCGCCCGTGGCGGGATCAGCCGTCGCGTCCCCGTGCAGCCACAGCGTGAGCATGTAGAGCTCGGGTACGGACAGCAACCGCGGCTGGTACGGGACCTCCAGGGATTCCGCCTGCCGCAGCGCCAGCTCCGTGGAGGGGATGTACGGCCCCTCGAAGAAGTGCGAGAACGTCCAGCCGTCCGGGGTCAGGATGGTCTCCGCGGCCGCCACCGCGCGGTCGCCGCTGCGAATCAGGAAACGCCACCCGACGAGCCGGGTACTCGGCGCCCCGCCCGCTGTCGTCACGCGGTCCAGGACGTGGACGGGCAACGGCAGGTCGGGGCTCAGCGGGCCTGACACGGACCGCAGAGCAGGAGTGCGCGGATCACGGACCGCGGTGGGGGAACCGAGGGCCGCGAGGGCGCTGCGCAGGGCGGGCTTGGGTGCCGGGGGAACGAGCAGCGGCATGGTGGGTCGCCTCTCACTTGGGAGACACGTGGTGCGGGGCAGGTGCGGACGGCGGTGTCTGCGTGCGGGGCCAGAGGGGGCCGGATCGAAATGCCGACGGCGCACACTCTCTGCCTCGTCCACGGAGTTTATACGAGGTATGTTCACTCGGTGTTTCGTCTAGCGGTCGCGGGCATTTCTGGCAAGGCCGTATTCAGACCTTACTGCGAGTGGGTTACACCTATTCTGTCCGCCCCGCCCGGGCCGCTGCCTCGAGTTATGCTCCGGGAGCGGTAGGCCGATTCTCATCCGTTCTTTTCGCCAGTGCAATGCGCGCGGCCCGGGACGGCGCGCTATGCCGATGGAATGTGCCGCGCCGGGTGTAGTGACGAGCGTAGCGGGCATGCGGTGTCCGCCGGGCGTTATCGATCACATTGCCTGGGCATCATCGACCGTGACACCGGCGGCTGGCGCCGCGGGCGACCCACCCGAGGAGGGACGCTTCGATGGGGGAAAAGGTCGCGGCAGGCGGGTTCGACCTGTCCGATCGGCAGCGGTACCGGCGGAAGCTGCAACAGTGCCTCCAGGGTCTGGGGCGGTTGCTGGAGGAAGGACGGTTCGAGCGCCCGAAAAACCTGATGGGGCTGGAGATCGAGCTGAATCTCGCGGGCGTCGACGGGATGCCGCGCATGATGAATGAGGAAGTGCTGGAGCGCATCTCCAGCGGGGATTTCCAGACCGAGCTCGGGCAGTTCAACCTCGAAGTCAACATCGTGCCCCACCGGCTCTCCGGCAGAGTTCTGGACCGGCTCGCGGAAGAGCTCCGTACGGGGCTCGCCTATGCCGACCGCAAAGCCCGGGAAGTGTCGGCGGAGATCGTGATGATCGGCATCCTCCCCACGCTCCGCACGCACGATCTGGTCTCCTCGAACCTCTCCGAGGTCGACCGCTACATGCTGCTGAACGACCAGATCATGGCCGCCCGCGGCGAGGAGATCGACCTCGACATCGAGGGCGTCGAGCGGCTCACGTACTCCAGTGGCTCCATCGCTCCCGAGGCCGCCTGCACGTCCGTGCAGCTGCATCTCCAGGTGACGCCCGGGCGGTTCGCCGCCGTCTGGAACGCCGCGCAGGCCGTGGCCGCCGTACAGATCGCCCTGGGCGCCAACTCCCCCTTCCTGTTCGGCCGGGAGCTGTGGCGCGAGTCCCGCCCGCCGCTGTTCCTGCAGGCCACGGACACTCGGCCGCCGGAGATACGGGCGCAGGGTGTGCGCCCGCGGACCTGGTTCGGCGACCGCTGGATCGATTCCGCCTATGACCTCTTCGAGGAGAACGTCCGCTATTTCCCCGCGCTGCTGCCCATCTGCGGCGAGGAGGAGCCGCTGCGCGTCCTCGACGAGGGCGGTATCCCCGAACTGCAGGAACTCGTCCTGCACAACGGCACCGTCTACCGCTGGAACCGGCCGGTCTACGCGGTCACCGAGGGCGTGCCGCACCTGCGGGTGGAGAACCGGGTCCTGCCCGCCGGTCCCACCGTCAGCGATGTCATCGCCAACACCGCTTTCTACTACGGGCTGGTGCGGGCCCTCGCGGAGGAGCCGCGCCCCGTCTGGTCCCGGCTGACCTTCGCCGAGGCCTCGGACAACTTCGACAGAGCCTGCCGCTACGGCATCGACGCCACCCTGCGCTGGCCGCGCCCGGGCCGGTCCGGGTCGGTCGCCGAGCTGCCCGCCGTCCGTCTCGTACGGGATGAGCTGCTGCCGCTCGCCGCGGCCGGGCTCGACATGTGGGGCGTGGAGGCGGCGGACCGGGACCTGTATCTCGGCATCATCGAGGAGCGCTGCCGACGGCGGGTCAACGGCGCCTCGTGGCAGGCCGAGACCTTCCACCGCGGCCTGGAGGGCGGCCTCGAGCGGGACGCCGCGCTGGCCGCGACCACCCGGCGGTACGGGGAGCTGATGCGGGGCGGCCGGCCGGTTCACACGTGGCCCGTGGCCTTTCCCGGCTGAGACCTGTGGTGTTCCACTGCTCAGACCTGCGGCCTCACTCGGCCGAGTCCTGCGCCTTCCCCTGCTGAGAGCGGGCGGTCAGCCCGCACCCGCCGACAGGATCGACTTCAGCATCACCGAGTGGATCTCGGCCGGATCGCTGACCCGGTGCCCGGAACCGCCCGTCGCCGCGGCCAGTTGCTCGCAGGCCCGTTTGTCCGCGTCAGGACCGACCGCGATGGCGATCAGCGGTACCGGGCGCTTCGGGTCGTCGGGTTGCTTCAGCTTCTTGACCAGGACGTCGGGCGACATGCTCCCGGGGTCCTGGTCGGCCCCGTCGGTGAGGATGACCACGGCGTTGAACCTGCCCTTCGCGTACGTGGCGTTGGCGTCCTTGTACGCCGCGAGTGCGGTGTCGTACAGGCCCGTGGCGCGATCGCGGCGGAGATCACGGCGGTACGTCGCCGTGCGGCAGGCCGGGCCCCCGTGCCGTCCACGGTGGTGCCGTGGGGCAAGCTGTGACGTCCCATGGTGGTTGCGTCCCTCCGCGGTGTGGAAGGAGGGCGGGCACGCCCGTCGGATGGCGCCCGTCACCGGCCTGTCGCGCGTGATCTTCGCACTCGCATTCGAGACCCTGGCGGCGCGGGGATGGGCATGAGGCGGGATTGTGGAACTGGAGGCAGGTGTGCAGGCAGAGTCGGGCCGGGTGGCTGATTCTTTGTGGGGGGAGGGGCTGTCTCCGCGGATCCTGCGCAGCGAGACGCTGCTCGTACTCGCCCTGTCGGTTGGCGCGAGCGCTGTATCCGCGCTGATCAGCTTTATCGGATCGGTGACGAAGCCGGGCGGGCTCAGGGACCAGGCGGCGACGCTCAACGCTTCCGCGGCGCCGGGCCGACCATGGCTGGATCTCGCCTGGCAGGTCTTCGAGATCGGCACCGCGCTGGTGCCGGTCGCGCTCGTGGCGCACCTGCTGCTTCGGGAGGGCGCCGACGGGCTGCGGGCGATCGGCCTCGACCGGCGGCGGCCCGGATTCGACCTCGGCGCCGGCGCGGGCGTCGCGGCGGTGATCGGCGGCACCGGGCTGTTGTTCTACCTCGGCGCGCGGGCCGCCGGTTTCAATCTGACGGTGGTGCCGGAGTCCCTCCCCGACGTGTGGTGGAAGATTCCGGTGCTGATCGCCTCGGCCATCCAGAACTCGCTGCTGGAAGAGGTGGTCGTGGTCGGCTATCTGCTCCGCAGGCTCGGGCAGTTGGGCTGGACGCCGCCGGCCGCGCTGATGGCGAGCGCCGGACTGCGGGGTACGTACCACCTGTACCAGGGCATCGGCGGGATGGTCGGCAACATGGCCATGGGCGTCGTCTTCGTGCTGCTCTACCGCCGGTGGGGGCGGGTCGGACCGCTGGTCGCGGCGCATGCGCTGATCGACATCGTGGCGTTCGTCGGGTACGCGCTGCTGGCGGGCAGGGTGAGCTGGCTGCCCACGCCCTGACCGCACGGCCCGGCCCCGTACCTCAGGCGGTGGCGAGCAATGCGCCGTCGATGACCGTGACGGCGGTGCCGGTGAGCAGCGTGCGGTCGCCGCGCAGCGCGGTGCGCACAAGACCCGTACGGGCCGAGGCCTGGAGGCCGGTCAGTTCGTCGCGGCCGAACCGCGGTGCCCAGAAGGGGGCGAGCGCGGTGTGCGCGCTGCCGGTCACCGGGTCCTCGTCGATGCCGATGGCCGGGGCGAAGAAGCGCGAGACGAAGTCGTAGCCGCGCGTGGGGTCCTCGGCCCGGGCGGTGGCGATGACCCCGCGGTGGCCGAGCCGGGCGACCGCGGCCAGGTCGGGCGCGAGGGAGCGGACCGCCTTCTCGTCCTCCAGCTCGACCAGCAGGTCGCCGACGTTCGGGCCCGTGTCGTGCGCGGACACGAGGTCCGCGCCGAGCGCCGCTGCGGCCTGCTCAGGCACATCGATGACGGTCAGCGGGGCGGTGGGGAAGTCCAGGGTGATCGAGCCGTCCTCTGCGGTGGTCGCGGTCAGGACGCCGCTGCGGGTGGCGAAGCGGATGGTGCCGGTGGCCGTGCCGGTGGTGTGCAGTACGTGGGCCGTGGCCAGGGTCGCGTGGCCGCACAGATCGACCTCGGCTGCCGGGGTGCACCAGCGCAGCGCCCAGTCGGCGTCGCCGCCCGCGGGCAGCGGGTGTGCGAAGGCGGTCTCGGGGAGGTTGACCTCCGCGGCGATGCGCTGCAGCCAGGCGTCGTCGGGGAAAGCGCCCCGCTCCAGAAGCAGCACGCCGGCCGGGTTCCCGGCGAAGGGGCGTGAGGTGAAGGCGTCGACGATACGGAGTCTCATGATCGGGAGCGTAGAGCGCCGGAGGCGCCGCAGGACAAGGCCAATTCCGTGTTCCTGGACCGGTGGGGTCTTGTCGCTAGAAAGTTTCCGATATATCGTTGACGCATCGCGACTGATCAACGATGGAAGGAGCGTAAGGATGCGTTCCCATGGACACGGACACTGCGGGCCGGGCTCTCATCGTGAGGGCGACTTCGACGCGCGGCGTGCTGCCTTCGGGCCGTTCGGCCCGCCTTTCGGGGGGCCGCCGTTCGGCCCGCGGGGGCGTGGCGGACCGCGGGGCAGGGCGCGGCGCGGTGATGTGCGCGCCTCGATCCTGGCGCTGCTCAAGGACCGCCCGATGCATGGCTACGAGATGATCCAGGAGATCGCCGAGCGCAGCGGCGGCGCGTGGAAGCCGAGTCCCGGCTCGGTCTATCCGACGCTGCAACTGCTCGAGGACGAGGGGCTGATCAGCAGTGCGAGCGACGGCGGCAAGAAGCTGTTCGAGCTCACCGAGGCTGGGCGCAGCGAGGCGGACGCGGGGCCGGAGGCTCCCTGGGAGGAGGCCGGGCGTGGCGTCGACTGGGATGCCATGAACGAGATCCGGAAGGCCGGCGGCGGGCTCGTCGAGGCGTTCCGTCAGGTCTGGGCGACCGGCACACCCGACCAGCGCGAGAAGGCTCTCGCGGTCGTCAACAAGGCCCGGAAGGAGCTGTACCTGATCCTCGCCGAGGAGGACTGACGGGGAGGTGAGATGCGGCTCCCGCGGAATCGCGCGGGAGCCGCTGTCGTGTCCGAGGCCGGTCCACGCCATCCTCTTGTGTTGCTCCCAGGCCTTGCCGCAAGGGCCGACTCAGGGCGTGAGAGGGTGTTGCCTCTCGATCTGACGGGACGTCATGGGAGTCGGGGGACCAGGCCGGCCAGCTTGCGCAGCGACTCCTGGAGAGCGGTGGTCGCCGAGTCCTTCAGCTTGCCCGCCATCAGGGACACGGCTGCCCCCGTGAACTCGCCGTCGATGCGCACCCGCGTGCCGTCGCCGTCCGGAGTGAGGGCGTAGCGCATCCCGAGGTTCACCCCCATCGGCCCCTTGCCCCGGGTGTGCAGCAGCTGCGAGGGCACGCAGTCCTGCACGGTCCAGGTCACCTCGGCCGGGAAGCCCATCAGCCTCATGTTCTCCTCATATGTGGCGCCCGGCTCGAGGGTGGCTGGGCCGCCGTCCGGGAAGGCGGTGTGCGTGGCGTTCCACTGCCCGTACGAGGTGAAGTCCGTCAGCCGGTTCCAGACCTTCTCGGGTGGTGCCCCGATGTGTGCCTCCGCGCTGACCTCGGCCATGCGACCACCCCTTCTCCGTAGGCTGCGTCGGGCGCTCGCGGAACGTAGACCCTCGGCCTCCAACGTTCAATACTGATGGCCCGTCAGGTTCTGGACGGCTCCGGCGGGCGCTGCCCCCCGGAGGGCAGGCAGACCTCGGACAGGGGCCTGCGCGGGATGTCCTGTCTCCTCCGCAAGGATGAGAAGTCGGTCATCCGTGCGCAACCACGGTGGGATGTGCAAATGCTGCCTGCCGGGGATGCCCCGGCCCTCAGGGACTGATGGGGTGGGAGGTGTGCAAAACCGTACGCCCCGGCCCGGTTCCAGTGGCCCGACCAGCCGGGAATGCGATGCCCGGCTCAATGGTGTGCTGGTCTCGGTGGTCACCGGCGCCCGTCGGCGTGCCGTACGCGACGGCGACCGCCAGGTCGACACCGCCCATCTCCTCCACACTCTGCTGGAGTCGGACCCGGAGGTCCGGGCCGCTTTCGACGGCGGACCGCAGCAGGTGGCCCGGCTGCTCGGTTATCTCGTGCAGCGCAGCATCGGTTACGGGCTCCGGTGGTGCGCCACGGTCGAGGACTCGGGCACCGTGCCCCCCGAGGGGACCGCTCCCGGCTTGTCTCCGGCGGCGCTTGCAGCCGTGCACCGGGCGCTGGACGGGGCCTGTTCGCGGGGCGCCGAGTGCGCCGAAGGGCTCGACCTGCTCTCCGCCCTCGCCGCCGACCCGGAGAGCCGTGCGGTCGAGGTGCTGCACCGGGCCGGCGTGGACCCCGGCCCGCTGGCGGCAGGGGGCGAGACGCCCGGCCCGGCTGTCAGGGGCTACCCGGGATGATGTTGCTGTCGGTGCGCCGCTGCCGCCGCAGGTCGCCGGAGTCGTGGCCTGCCTGGAGGCGGTCATCGCGACCGTACTGGCCTGAGTGCTGCTGGGCGAGCATCTGTCGGCGCCGCAGATCCTCGGTGGCGCGCTGGTTCTGGCGGGGGCGTTCATCGCCCAGACCTCGACGCCGAGGGCGGCCTCCGACGGCCCGGTCCCCGGTGGCTTGCCCGAGCGCGAGCAGTTGCCCGCCGGTTCCCGGCGGACGTAGGGTCACGATCATGCATGCGACTGCACTCGTTCTCCCGCCTCCCGCTGTCTGAGGCGGGCGGCCGCACCACGGAAGATCCGGCACGGGCTCTGGGCCCGTGCCCGTCGCCGCTGCCCGCAGACGGAGCGAACGCGACCACTTCCTCTCTTCCGCGGAGAACACTCACGTGTCGAACACGGCAATCGGCCTGCCCGTCGGGCGTGGCCTGCTCTATCTGATCGTCGCCGGTGCCGCCTGGGGCACCGCGGGTGCGGCGGCCGCCATGCTCTACCGCTCCAGCGACCTGGGACCGGTCGCCCTGTCGTTCTGGCGCTATGTCGGCGGGCTCGCCCTGCTGCTGGCCGTTGGCGTCCTGCGTACGGTGCGCGCCGCCCGGACCCGGCGGTTCTGTGCGGCTGAGGCCGTGCAGAACGACACCGTGCAGAACGAGGTCCCACAGGGCGAGACCCGGAGCCGCCGCGTCCTGCGCATCGTCGGGACCGGACTGGGCCTGACCGTCTTTCAGACCGCCTACTTCGCCTCGGTGCAGGAGACCGGGCTCGCGGTGGGCACGGTCGTCACCCTCGGCGCCGGCCCGGTGCTCATCGCGCTCGGCGCCCGGCTGACCATGGGCGAGAGGCTGGGCCGGGGCGGCCTGGCGGCCGTCGTCGGTGCCCTGGGCGGGCTCGCCGTGCTGGTTCTCGGCAGCGATGGCGGGGCCGTACGGCCGCTCGGCGTCGTATGGGCCCTGGTGTCCGCGGCCGGATACGCCGCCATCACGCTGCTCACCCGTCGGCTGGGGCGCGACGGGGGAGGCGCCGACGCGTTCTCCACGACAGCGTGGGCCTTCGCGGTCGGCGCGGTCTGCCTGCTGCCGATCGGTGCGGCGCAGGGACTGCTGCCGCACACCGCGGACCCCGTCCGGGTCCTGGTGCTGCTGCTGTATGTGGCCGCGGTGCCGACCGCGCTCGCGTACGCGCTCTACTTCGCAGGAGCCGCCGTCGTGCGGGCCGCGACCGCCTCCGTGATCATGCTGATCGAACCGGTGAGCGCCGCGGTGATCGCCTTCCTCGTCCTGGGGGAGCGGCTGACGGCGGCGACGGTGCTGGGCACTGTGCTGCTGCTGGCGGCGGTGGCGGGCCTGGCGGTGGCGGAGGCCCGGCTCGCGGTGGCCGCCCGCCGGGCGGTCCCGGCCTGAGCCGCGCGGGGGCGCCGGACTGGTCCGGCGCCCCCGCGCGCCCGCGGTGGTGGCCGCCTCAGCGCGCGGCGGTGAGGTAGTCCGGGACGCCGACCGAAGGGTCCAGGCCCTCGGCCGGCACCGGGGTTCCGTAGGCACGCGAGACAGGCAGGACGCCGCTCCAGTAGGGCAGCGACTCGTCCTCGGGGTCATCGTTCGGGCCGCCGGTACGGACCTTGGCGGAGACCTCCTCGAGGTCGAGCCGGAGGACAGCGGTGGCGGCCAGTTCCTTGGCGTCGGCGGGGCGCGAGTCCTGCGCGCGGCCGGGGACGACCTGGTCGACCAGCGCGTCCAACGCGGCGGCGCGCTCGGCCTGTTCGGTCACCTGCCGGGCGGTGCCGTGCACCACCACGGACCGGTAGTTGATCGAGTGGTGGAAGGCGGAGCGGGCCAGCACCAGGCCGTCGACATGGGTGACGGTGAGGCAGACCTGCAGACCGGGGTCGGCCTCGCCTGCCATGCGCAGGGGCCGGGAGCCGGTCGACCCGTGGACGTACAGCCGCCGGCCCACGCGGGCGTAGAGCGTCGGCAGCACCACGGGCGCGCCGTCTCGGACGAAGCCCAGGTGGCAGACGTAGCCCTCGTCGAGTATCGCGTGGACGACTGCGTGGTCGTACGCCGCGCGCTCGCGGTTGCGCGTGGGGACGGTGCGCTCGGTGGACTCGTATGCGGCGGTGTCCGGCATTGCGTTCTCCAATTGCACTAGTGCATAATCTTCTTTGTGCTAGGAGATTATCGAATCGCGGGTCGTCGCGCAGCCGAGATCGCCGCGAGTGTGGAGCAGGCAGTCGGCACCGGACGGCTGAGCCCGGGCCAACTCCTGCCTCCCTTGCGGGATGTGGCGGATCAGCTGGGGGTCAATCCGAACACCGTCGCGGCCGCCTATCGCACGCTGCGCGACCGTGGAGTGATCGAGACGGCGGGCCGGCGTGGCAGCCGCGTGCGTTCACGGCCGGCGAGCGCGCCCCGCGAGGCGATCCGCGTGGACGCTCCGCCGGGCGCCCGCGACCTCTCCACCGGCAACCCCGATCCCGCCCTGCTGCCCCCGCTCGGCGAAGCCCTCGCCGCGGCCGCCGCTCGCTATGCCCGGCGGCCCGCGCTCTACGGCGACTCGGCCGTCGGCCCGGAGCTGGAGGGGCCGGCCCGGGCCGCGTTCGACGCCGACGGAGTTCCGGACGGACCCGTCGCGGTCACCTCGGGGTCGCTCGACGCCATCGAACGCGTGCTCTCCGCCCATCTCAGACCCGGTGACGCGGTGGCGGTCGAGGACCCGGGCTGGGGCAGCCTCCTGGATCTGATCCCCGCCCTCGGGCTGCGCGCCGTGCCGGTCCCCGTCGACGACGAAGGCCCGCTGCCGGAGGGCGTCGAGCGGGCGCTGCGGCAGGGAGCCCGCGCGCTCGTGGTCACCGACCGCGCGCAGAATCCCACCGGCGCCGCGGTGACGGCCGGGCGCGCGGACGCGCTGCGCGCCGTACTGGCGGTCCGTCCGGAAGTCCTGCTCATCGAGGACGACCACGGTCACGGCATCGTCGACCTCCGCCTGAACCCCCTTGCAGGAGGCTCGGCGCACTGGGCGCTGGTCCGCTCCACCGCCAAGGCGTACGGGCCCGATCTGCGGCTCGCCGTGCTCACCGGGGACACCGTGACCATCGACCGGGTCCGCGGCCGCCAGCGGCTCGGCCCCGGCTGGGTCAGCCATCTCCTCCAGGACGCCGTCGTGCACCTGTGGCGTACCCATGCGGTGGACCCGCGGGCTGTCGCGGCCGCCTACGGCGAACGGCGCGACGCGCTGGTGCGGGCGCTGCGCGAAAGGGGGATCGGCGCGCACGGGCGCACCGGTATGAACGTCTGGGTTCCGGTGCCCGACGAGACCGGCGCCGTCGCGCGGCTGCTCCAGTCCGGCTGGGCCGTCGCTCCGGGCGCACGCTTCCGGATGGCCTCCCCGCCCGGGGTGCGCGTCACTGTCTCACCGCTGGCCCCGGCCGACATCGAGCCGGTCGCGGACGCCCTGGTGTCCGCGACCGGCCCGGCCGTATCGGGCCGCTACGACTGACGGGGGGCGGCCCGTCGCCGGCTCTGCGTCAGCGCCGCTCCGGCGAGCACGATCAGCGCTCCCACCGGCGTGCTCCAGGCGAGGCGCTCACCGAGCAGCGTGACGCCCGCGGCCGTCGCGATGACCGGGATGAAGTACGTGACCAGGGTCGCGGTGGTCGGTCCGACCTCGGCGACGAGGCCGTACTGGAGCAGGAAGGCCACTCCCGTGCCCAGCGCGCCCAGCGCCAGGACGGAGAGCAGCGGCAGGACCGGGAAGGCAGTCGGGAAAGAGGTGAAGACCGGGGTGATGACGGCCAACTGGACGGTTCCGAGCAGCAGTTGCGCGCCCGACATCGACAGGTGGGAGCTGCCCGGATCGGCCAGCGTCCGCCGGACGTAGATCCAGCCGACCGCGTAGCTCAGCGACGCGACCAGCGCCATGGCCGTACCCGCCAGGTCCTGCCCGGCGAAGCCCTGCCAGGCGCCCAGCACGGTCAGCACACCGGCGAAGCCGATGCCCAGGCCCGCGACGCGGCGACGGGTGGGCCGGTCCTCGGAGAGCGCGACCACCGACAGCGCCATGCCCCACAGCGGGGTGGTGGCGTTGCAGATCCCGGCGAGGGTGGAGGGGATGGTCAATTCCGCGTACGCGAAGAGCGTGAAGGGGAGCGCGTTGAGGAAGAAGGCCGAGACGGTGAGATGACCCCAGACGCGGGCACCGCGCGGAAACCGTTCCCGCTTCACGGCCAGCACCGCGACGAGCACCGCCGTCCCGAACAGCATCCGCCCCAGCGTCACCTGCAAGGGCGCGTAGGCCTGCGTGCCGACCTTGATCAGAAGGAAGCTGAAACCCCAGATCAGGGACAGGACGGCGAACCGGATCCGCCAGTTCACGGCGGGGCGGCGGGCGCCCGGCACGGTGGCCGGAGTGGTGGCCGGAGTGGACGGGGGCGGAGTGGACTCGGTGGGTGCCGACGGGGGCCGGGGGACGGCGACTGCGCTCATGGCCACAACCATGCTGCGTGAAACTTCGTAGGACAAGCGAGAATTCATGAGCACCATCGCTTAGGATTGCTTACATGTTGAACCTCGACCGCCTCCGCACCCTGGATGCCGTCGCCCGCCACGGCTCAGTGAGCGCAGCCGCGGACGGGCTGCACATCACGACCTCGGCCGTCTCGCAGCAGCTCTCCAAGCTCGAGCGCGAGACAGGCCAGCAGCTGCTGGCGAAGAACGGCCGCGGCATCCGCCTCACGGACGCCGGCCGGCTGCTCGCCGACCACGCGGCGCGCATCCTCTCCCAGGTCGAGCTGGCCCAGTCCGACCTCGAGGCGCAGCGCGGCCAGGCCGTGGGCGAGCTGTTCCTCGGTGCTTTCCCCACCTCCGCCCGCGGGCTCTTCCCGTCCGCCCTGGCCACGCTGCGCACCGACCACCCGCAGCTGCGCGTACGCCTCCAGGAGATGGAGCCCGACGTGGCGCTGCCGCGCGTGGTACGCGGCGACATCGACCTCGCCGTCGTCCTCGACTGGTACAACAAGCCGTTGTCCATGCCGGACGGGCTCGCCAAGGCGCCGCTGCTGGACGACCCCGCCGATATCGCGATGCCCGCCGGCCACCCGCTCGCCGACCGGGACGAGGTCGACCTCGAGGAGTTCGCCGACGATGAGTGGATCTCCTGGCCCGAGGGGGAGTTCTGCCACGACTGGCTGATGTTCACCCTGCGCGGCAAGGGGGTCGAGCCGCGTATCTCCCACATGGCGGAGGAGCACCACACCCAGCTCGCCCTGATCGCCGCCGGGCTGGGGGTCGCCATCGCGCCGCGGCTGGGCCGCGGGCCGGTGCCCGACGGGGTGCGTGTGGTGCCCGTACGGCACACCATGCGCCGGCACGTCTACGCGGTGTGGCGGGACGACGCGGACCGCCGCCCGTCCATCAGGGCGGCCGTGGACGCGCTGCTCAAGGCCGCCCAGAACGTGGAGGGCTGAGACCGGCCGGGTCGGTGGAGAGTCCCCGGACCGGGCTGGGCCGGGCCCGGAACCGGAACCGGCCCGCCGGCCGTGCCCGTCAGCCCCCGGCCTGGGGGATCTTGCGGAAGTCCCAGGAGGCGACCGAGTCCGGGGTGAGCCGCAGCCAGCCATGGCGGCCGTCGTGCGGCATCCGGTCCAGCCCGAAGTACTTCGCCGCGAACAGCCGTTCCGGGGGCTCGAGTTCCGGGCACGGCTCGCCCGTCCGCGGGGCTTCCCCGACGAAGACCGCGCTGCCGGACAGCTCGACACCGCGCAGCTCGCCGTACTCGTGACCGTCGTCGACCACCACCGCCAGCCGCGAGTCCCGGCGCAGCTGCGCCCAGCGGCGGCTGCGGGTGATGGAGTAGAGCCACAGTGACGAGCCGTCCCAGGCGAACCAGAGCGCGCTGATGTGCGGGCTGCCGTCCCCGTCCACCGTGGCCACCCGGCAGGTGCGCTGCCCGGCCAGGAAGACGTCCAGTTCCTCCTGGGTCATCATGATCCGGCGGCCCCGGCGCTGCGTGGCGACCATCGTCGTCCACCTCCCCATGACTGACAGTGTGTCAGGAATCATGGGGCCACTTCCGTGATGACGCAATGGCGGCTAGCGTCCCGCGCTCCAGCGGTACGGACGAGGGGATCCCCATGGCCTCGCACGAGCAGCTCGCCGGACTTCTCGACCCGGCGACCACCGTGCTCCTCACCGTCGAATGCCAGCGCGGCGTCGTCGGCCCCGGCAGCGCTCTGCCGGAGCTGGCCCGTGAGGCCCGCTCCTCGGGCGCGCTCGGGAACGTCGCCCGGCTGGCCGCCGCGGCCCACGACACCGGGGTGCAGGTGCTGCACGCCGTCGCCGAGCGCCGCCCCGACGGGCGCGGTGCGAACCGCAACGCCCGCCTCTTCCGTGCCGCCGAGCGCCTGCCCGTGCAGCAGCTCTCCGGCTCCACGGCCGTACGCATCGCCGAGCCGATACCGGTCGCGGAGGAAGACCTGGTCGTCCGGCGGCTGCACGGCCTCTCGCCCATCGCCGGCACGGACGTGGACGCCCTGCTGCGCAATCTCGGCTGCCGCACCCTGGTCGTCACCGGGGTGTCCGCGAACGTAGCGATCCCCTGCGCGGTCTTCGACGCGGTCAACCTCGGCTACACCGCCGTGGTCCCGGCCGACGCCATCGCGGGCGTACCCCCCGGGTACACGCCCGTGATGGTCCGCAACACCCTGGCCCTGGTCGCTACCGTCACCGCGACCGACGAGGTCCTGGCCTGCTGGAAGAGGCCACGCCGGTCACGCTGACGAGGGCGTCACGCCAGCTTGATCGAGTCGCCGTCGACGGTGATCTTCGCCGGGGGCAGCGGCTTCGGGGCCGGTCCGCCCTTGACGCTGCCGTCGGCGATGGAGAACTTGCTGTTGTGGCAGGGGCAGTTGATGGTGTCACCGGTGATGTCCTTCACCGGACAGCCCGAGTGGGTGCAGATGGCCGAAAACGCCTTGAATTCACCGGCCGTCGGCTGGGTCACCACGACCTTCTGGTCCTTGTAGACCATGCCGCCACCCGCCGGAATGTCGGAGGTCTTCCCGAGGACCGCACCTCCGGCACCCCCGGTGTCCCCACCGCCTCCGGTGTCCCCACCGGTGCCCTCTCCGCCGGTCTCGGGTACGGACACGTCCTTCGCAGTGTCCTGCTTCGTGTCGCCGTCCGACTCGCCGCACGCGGCGAGTGCCGCGGTCAGACCGGCTGCGCCGGCCGCGGCGATCACGGTGCGGCGGCTCGAGGTCCGCCCCGTCCCCTGAGATCCCGTCATGGTGATCCGTCCCCTTTGCTGTGGGCTGCTGGGTGCCCCGGCCCTCCGACGACCGGTTCAGTGGGACTGTACGGAGGGCGCGACTCCGGTGTTCAGATCCCCAGCGCCTTCTTCAGGAAATCGAGCTGGAACAGCAGCAGATTCTCGGCCACCTCCTCATCCGTCGCACGATGTGTCGCCCCGGCGAGCGGCAGGACGGAGTGCGGCCTGCCCGCGGCCAGCAGGGCCGCCGACAGCCGCAGGGTGTGGGCCGCGAACACATTGTCGTCCGCCAGACCGTGTACGAGCAGCAGCGGGCGGCTCAGCCGGTGCGCGTCCGGGATCAGTGAGGACCGTTCATAGTTCTCCGGCTCCGTGTCCGGATGGCCGAGATAGCGCTCCTTCCAGTGGGTGTCGTAGAGCCGCTGGTCGGGCGCGGGCGCGCCCGCGACCGCCGCGTGGAAGACATCGGGGCGGCGCAGAACGGCGCCCGCGGCGAGATAGCCGCCGGAGGACCAGCCGCGGATGGCCACCCGAC
>NZ_JBEXKU010000084.1:0-28572 GCF_040609575.1 Streptomyces sp. NPDC004647
ACCGAAGAACTCCGCATCGAACCGGTCCGCGTCATGCAGAAAGCCACCATGCCGCGTATACGACGTGCCCTGACGCTCCGGATCCGGGTCATACAGCGACTCCAGATCCCAACCACGGTTCTCCGGGAAACCCGAAACCGCATCCCGCCCCTCGGACACCAACCGCCACAAGTCCTCCGGACCCCGCACATCACCCGGAAAACGACAACCCATCCCCACAATCGCAATCGGCTCGTCCTCCCCCACCACCACCGGCAACACCGACCCCACGGCGGCGTCCGCCGCCGTGTCCTCGGGCCCACCCGCGAGCAGGACGCGCAGATGAGCGGCCAGTACGGCCGCTGTGGGGTAGTTGAACAGCAACGCGGACGGCAGCCTCAGCCCGGTGGCGGTCTCGAGCTGATTCCGCAGCTCGACCGCGGTCAGCGAGGTGAAACCCCGTTCCTTGAAGGGCGCATCGGCGTCCACCGGCTCCGTGTCGGGCCGCTGGAGGACGACCGCGGCGGCCGAGTTCACCAGGTCCAGCAGGACGCGCTCCTGCGCGGCCTCCGTCAGACCCGCCAGTCGCTGCCGTATCGCCGCCGTGGATCCGTCCGCGGCGTCCGCGTCCGCGGATCCGTCCGCGACCGCCCGCAGGCCGCCCGCTGTCGCGCCGCCACGCTGCCGGCCCTCGGGGTGGGGCCAGTAGCGGCGCCGCTGGAAGGCGTAGGTGGGCAGGGAGCAGGGGCGGGTACCGGGCGGGAAGACGGCGGACGCGTCCCATGCGATGCCCGCCGTGTGCAGCTGCGCCAGCGCGGTGACGGCGGTCTGCGGTTCCGGCCGGTCCTGCTGGAGTACGGAGACCGTGGCCGGGCGGGGCTGCCGGCCCTCCAGGGTGGTGGTGACCGCCTGGGTGAGGACCGGAGTCGGGGACAGTTCGAGGTAGGTGGTGACCCCTTCGTCGCTCAGCGTCCGGACTCCGTCGGCGAAGCGGACCGTCGCCCGGATGTGGCCGACCCAGTACTCGGGCGAGGTGAGCTGCTCGTCGGTCGCGAGCTCACCGGTCACGTTGGACACGACGGGGATACGAGCCGGGGAGTAGGTCAGCGTGGCGGCGACCCGGCGGAAGTCGTCGAGGATGCCGTCCATGTGCGGGGAGTGTCCCGCGACCGTGACGGCGATGCGCTTGGTCTTGCGGCCGCGGGCCTTCCAGGCGGCGCAGAGCGCGAGAACGGCGTCCTCGTCACCGGAGACGACCGTTCCGTCAGGGGAGTTGACGGCAGCGACCGAAACGGCTTCGGCGTACTCGCCGAGGTGGGCGAGGATCTCCTCCTCGTTCGCCTGGACGGCGGCCATGGCGCCTCCGGCGGCGGACTGGATGAGCCGGGCGCGGGCGGCGGCCAGGGTGCAGACGTCGGGCAGCGAGAACACGCCCGCGACATGGGCGGCGGCGAGTTCGCCCATCGAGTGCCCGGTGAGGTAGTCGGGGGTGACGCCCCAGCTCTCGTAGAGCCGGTAGAGGGCGGTCTCGACGGCGAGCAGGGCCGGCAGGGCGTAATCGGTCCGGTCGAGCAGCGCTGCTTCGGAGGAGCCGGGCTCGGCGAAGACCAGGTCCCGTACGGGCCGGTCCAGGTGCCGGTCGAGGTGGTCGCAGATCTCGTCGAACGCCGCCGCGTACACCGGGTACGTCGCGTACAGCTCGCGCCCCATGCCCACCCGCTGGCTGCCGCCTCCGCCGAAGAGAACGGCAAGGCGGCCTCCGGCAGGAGCGCCTGAGACGGTGTGCACGGACGGCACCCCGGCGGCCAACGTCCGGAGTCCGCCCAGTAGTTCGTCACGGTCGGCGCCCACGACGGCGGCGCGGCGGTCGAAGGCAGTGCGGGTGGTGGCCAGCGCCCATCCGGCCTCGGCAGGGCCGGTCTCCGGCCGGGCATCGAGGTGTTCGGCCAGCCGGGCGGCCTGTGCGCGCAGGGCCGCCTCCGTACGGCCGGAGAGGACCCACGGCACGGGGGCGGTGAGATCCTGCGCCGGGGACGGGTGCAGCGCCCCGTCGAGGATGTCCGCCAGCACCACGTGACAGTTGGTGCCGCCCACGCCCAGCGAGGTGACGCCGGCGAGCAGTGGGCCGTCCTGCCGGGGCCAGGGGCCCAGTTCCTGCTGGACCCGCAGCCCCAGCTCGTCCATCGGGATGGCCGGGTTGGGGGTCTCGTAGTGGAGGCTGGGCGGGAGTTCCCGGTGCCGGATGCTGAGCGCGACCTTGAGCAGGCCCACTATGCCCGCCGCGCCTTCGAGGTGCCCGACATTCGTCTTGGCCGAGCCCACCCGCAGCGGCGAGTCCTCGGGGCGGCCCTGTGCGGTCACGGCCCCCACGGCCCTGGCCTCGACCGGGTCGCCCACCGGAGTTCCCGTGCCATGCAGTTCGATGTACTGCAGCTCGGCGGGGTCGACTCCGGCCCGCCGGCAGGCGGCGCGCAGCACCGCGCTCTGCGTCGCGAGTCCGGGGGTCGTCAGGCCGTCGGTGGCGCCGTCGTTGTTCACGGCGCTGCCCTTGATCACGCAGTACACCGGGTCGCCCGCGGCGAGTGCGGCGGACAGCGGCTTGAGGACGACCAGCGCGCCGCCCTCGCCGCGCACGATCCCGTTCGCCCGGGAGTCGAGGGCATGGCAGCGCCCGTCGGGGGACAGTGCCCCGAGCTTCGCGAGGGCGATGGTGCTCTCCGGGACGAGGTTGAGGTTCACCCCGCCCGCGACGGCGGTGGTGGACTCCCCGCTGCGGAGGCTGGCGCAGGCGGCGTGCACCGCGACGAGCGAGGAGGACTGCGCGCTGTCGAGGGTCAGACTGGGGCCGTGCAGTCCGAGCGCGTACGACACCCGGTTGGCGATGATGCCGCGGTGGACCCCGGTAACGCTGTACTGGTCGATGGCCTGCGGCCCGTACTCATGCAGCAGGCGCGCGTAGTCGTCCCAGATGGCTCCGATGAAGATGCCGGTGCTGGTCCCGTCGAGCCGGCCGGGCGCGATCCGGGCGTCCTCCAGTGCCTCCCAGGCCAGTTCGAGGACCAGGCGCTGCTGCGGGTCCATCGCCAGGGCCTCGCGCGGCGAGATGCCGAAGAAGGCGGCGTCGAACTCGTCGACTCCGTCGAGGAATCCGCCCCGGCGGGTGTTGACCTTGCCGGGTGCCGAGCCGTCGGGGTCGTGGAGCTCCCCGGCGTCCCAGCGGTCGGACGGGACCTCGCCGATCGCGTCGCCGCCGCTGCGGAGCAGCTGCCAGAACGCCTCGGGACTTTTCGCCCCGGGCAGTCGGCAGGACAGGCCGATCACAGCGATCGGCTCATCCCACGCCATCCCTGCGGGGCTGCTGTCGCTGCGGCTCTGGTCGATCATGCGTTGCCTGTCCTCGGGGTGTGTGAGCGGTGTGGTGCCGAAGGCCCGGCACCCTCAGCGGGTGCCGGGCTCGGTCGGAGCGGCGGGGTGGCCGCCCGCGGTCGCGTCAGCCGTTGGCGAGGGCCTGAAGGGCCTGCTTCCAGGCGATCTCGCCGCCGGCGGCCTCCATCACCAGCCAGGGGTTCCAGAAGTCGCGGAAGAGGGTGATCTTGCCGTTCTCGAACCGCACGACCGACAGATACGTCTGGGTGTACTGGCCACCGGTGGCGACCAGGGTGCACTCGCCGGTGAACGCCGCAACCAGCAGCCCGTCCTCGGTGACCGTGTAGAACTCCGGCTCGGAGAATTCGACCTTCAGCTGCTCGCCGAACATCGTCATCTGTGCGAGCAGCGCTTCCCTGCCCTGCATCTGCGAGGGGAAGCCCGGTGCCGGACAGGGGAATTCGAGGATGCCGTCGTCGGCGAACAGGCCGACCCACTCCTCGATCTTCCCGTCCGACAGCAGCCCCAGGCTGCGGGCGAACAGCTCCTTCAGCTCCTGCGGCGAAGCGGTGGTCATGGCGGTGTCTCTCTTTCTGTGGAGGCTTTCGATGCGGTGGCGCTCTGCCGGCCGGTGACGGGGTCGTCCGGCGGGACCAGGCCCTGTCCGGGCCTAGTGGGTGGGGGTGACGATGCCGCCGAAGACGCGGTCGATCGCCCGGTCGGGCAGCAGCCGGGCGAGGAGGCGCCCCCCGGTGGCGTCCCTGCCGACGCCGTACCGGGTCTTCGGACTCTTGGCGACGAGCGCACGGAAGACGGCCAGGGCGACATCGTCGGGGGTCTTGCGGCTGGTCCTGGCCGCGTTCTCGTTCGTCTCGAGGAATCGGAGGAACGGGCCTCGGTACAGCTCCTGGACCGGTTCTGCGACACCCTCGATCGTGCTGTTGCCCTCGGTGGACATCTTGTCCCAGATCGGGGTCATGATGGCGCCCGGCTGGACCACCGAGACCGCGATCCCCTGCGGGCCGAGCTCGCGCCGCAGCGCGTCGCTGAGCGCTTCCTTGGCGAACTGGGCGGCGGCGTAGGCCCCGAGGTAGGGGATGGCGACGTTGCCGACACCGGAGGTGACGTTCACGACCCGTCCGCCACGCGCACGCAGCAGCGGCAGGAAGCCCTGGATCACCGCGAGCTGACCGACGACATTGGTTTCGAGCTGGCGGCGCAGCAGCTCGGGCGCCACGCACTCCAGCGGGGCCGTGACGGCGATGCCCGCATTGTTGACCAGGCCCCACAGGCCGGCCTCGGCGATGTGCTCCGTGACCGCCCCCACCGCCTCCTGGACGGACTTCTCGTCCGTCACGTCCAGGATCACCGGTGTCAGCCGGCCGGTGGATGCCGCGCTCAGCCGCTCCGCGTCCTCCTGACGGCGGACCCCGGCGAAGACGTGGAAGCCCACGCGTGCCAGGTGCAGGGCTGTGGCCTTCCCCAGCCCCGAGGACGCTCCGGTGATGACGACGGCTCGTCCCCCGGGCGACAACAGACCCGTCCTGTTCGACACGTATTCCTCCGAGTTGGGTATCAGGACTTGCTGGCGGACAGCACCGCGTCGAGGGATCCGGCGGCCATCCGCTCCGCCCGGTCCGCCGGTACTGCACCTTCGACGTGGGTGAAGTTCCAGGCCATGCGTCCGTGGCTGGTGTTGACCGTCGCGCAGTAGAGGGCGTTGACGGACAGACCCGCGATGAACTCGGCGGACGACACCTGCCACGGCCCGATGGCACGGGGGAAGTCGTAGCGGCCGATGTTGGAGAGGCACAGGGTGAGCGGTCCCTTCTCCTCCATGAAGCGGAGGAGACGCCCGCTCTTGGCAACCGACTTCGGTGCCACGAAGCCCATCGTCGCGATCGCGGTCAGCTGCTCGCCGCGCTGCCGTCGCCGCACGAGGTCCCGGCTGATCGCACGCGCCATCGGCCACAGGGACGCGCCCGGCCGGTAGTCGACGACTGTCGGAACCGTGGCGACGTAGGTGCCGATCTCCCGGTCGGTCACCCGGGGGACGAGATCGTCGCGGAAGTTGATGGGAGAGCCGATCATCATGGAGCCCGCCACGCCGCCGGCGTCCTCGGCGGCGGCGGACACCATCGCTGCCGCGAGCGCCCCGTGCACGGTGGTCTGCTCCCGGCGGCACGCCGCCACGAGATCGGCGAGCTGCTCTGCCGACAGGGAACGGTGCAGCAACCGGGTGGTGCGGTCCTTGAACGGCACCCGCCGCGTCGGTTCCAGCCGACGCGGCTTCAGCCGGCGCGCGGCTCCCTGGTCGGCCAGCTGCTGCGCCACGATCCGGCGTGCGCCGGACAGGCCGCGGTGTTCGGCCGGGAGCAGCGACTCGGGTGCGGGCAGGGCTCGTTCCGGCCGGACAACGGGCCCGTCGGGGTCCAGGTCCCCGGCCTTGATCTCGGCGGCCAGCTCGATCCACTGCCGCAACAGCGTGAGGACGGTCGTGCCGTCGGCAATGCAGTGCGGCAGGGTCAGGACGAGGTCGTGCACGTCCTGCGCCGCGGGCTCCGCCCCGGACACGGTGAGCGCGACTGCGCGGGCCAGCGGGCCCTTGCGCCAGTCGACGGAGGTGACGAGCTCGTGGTCGTCGACCGCCTGCTCCCAGCGGTCCTCCGCGTCCTTGACCGCCACGACGTGCAGCGGGATCGGGTTGCCGCTCACCGGCACGAAGCGGGGGTTGCGGCCCGCCGCGTCTGCGCGGATGGCGGTGCGGAGCATCGGATGCCGCCGCTGGAGGGCGTCGAGGGCCTGGGCCAGCAACTCCTCCGGCAGCGGGCCGTACACCCGGACGTGAGCGATCACGTTCAGCGGCGAGATCTGGTCGCAGACCCAGTACCACCGCTCGAGCGGGCTCAGCGGACGGCATGCCTCGGTCTGCTCGGCGGGCCGCTTCACGGCTGCACCTCCATCATGCGGTCATCGGTGGCACGGGTACCGGGGAAGTCGAGGTACTCCGCGTTCTGCTTGTCCAGCACCGAGTTCGGCGCCAGCCGGAAGAACAGGTCGCGGCCCAGGATCCGCAGTGGCTGCTCGGTCTGTTCGAGTGCGCTCAGCGCGTACGCGCCGTCGACGATCTTCTTCGTACGGGGCCGCCGAGCCGTCTCGTACGCGCGCAGGGCGCGCTGTGGGTCCGCGGCGTTCACGAGGTGGTGTGCGAGGACAACGGCGTCCTCCACCGCCATGCACGCTCCCTGCCCGAGGCTCGTCATCATGGGGTGCGCCGCATCCCCCAGCAGCGTGACCGGCCCCTTGCCCCACTGTTCGAGGAACGGACGGTCGCGGGCGGGGAAAGGGGTGATCTGCTCGAAGGGCGTCTGCGCGACCGCGGCCTGCACCTCGTCGGCCCAGCCGGCGTAGGTGCGGACGATCTCGTCCTTGTCGCCGCTCCAGTCGCGAGCCCGCTCCACGGGCATGTTCTTCGTGCCCCACCAGTAGACCTGGCCGCCGCCGATGTTGGCGAGACCGAAACGGCGCCCACGGCCCCAGTAGTGGGCGCCGTACTGCTTGGTCACGCGCGGGTGCCGGAACTCCGGCGTCGCCACCCAGCAGATGTAGCCGCTCTCACGGGGCTGTTCGGGGCCGACGAGCTGCCGCCGGATCGCCGAGTTGAACCCGTCGGCGCCGATCAGCACATCGCCGCGCGCAGCTCGGCCGTCCTCGAAGCGCACCCGCACCCCGTCGCCGTCGGGCTCGAAGCCGCCGGCCACCGCCCCGAGCGTGATCGGGCAGTCGCCGATCTCCCGGAGCAGCAGCTGTTGCAGGAGGGTGCGGGTGATGCCGAAGCTGGGGGCACCGAGCCGGTCGCAGATCTCCTTGAACTTCAGCGTGCGGATGACCTTGCCGCGTGTGGTGAGGAAATGCAGCTCTTCGAGGATCTCGGCGCTTTCCTCGAGCTTCAGGTCGATGCCGAGCGTCCGCAGGGCGAGCACGGCGTTGGTCATCAGGGACACCGCCCCGCCCGCCGGGCGCAGTTCCCGCGCCCGCTCGTAGACCTCGACGTCCATACCGATCCGCCGCAGGGCGGCAGCGGCGGTGAGCCCGCCGATGCCCGCCCCGACGACGATCGCCTTTCTGTTCCGGCCTGTCGTCACTGTGCTGCCCCTTCGTCGGGAAGTCGCCGCTCCTGCGGTCCGCCCATCACGTCGGCGATGGCCCGGCCCACGGACTGCACGTACGGCTCGTCCAGGAGCAGGAGGTGGTCTCCGGGGACGTCGACGACGTCCACCTGACCGGTGGTGAGGGTCGCCCAGCCGTTGGCCGGGGCGTCGTGCAGGGTCCGTGCGGCGCCGTGCATGGGCTTCAGCACGTCGGGCAGCGGAGCGGTGGCCTTCACGAGCGTGATGTCGACGGGCTCCGGTTCCGGCTCGTAGTCGCGCAGCGACGCCCAGTTGGCCTTGTAGACCTCGAACATCCTGCGCACGGTGGAACGGGCGGTGTGCGACGGCACGATCCCCACGCGTGCCGCGCGCTCGGCGATGAAGTCGAGCCGGTCGTCGTCGGTCTCCAGCTCGTCAGGGATGTGCTCGACCGGTGCGCTGCCTCCGCGGTCGACCCAGATCAGCTCCCAGAAGAACCACTCCATCATGGCGCGCTCCGCCACATCCGGACGGTCTCCCGGGGTGGGGGCGATGGAGTCGAGGAGGACGAGCCCCGCGACCTCGTCCTGCCCCGACTGCCGCAGCTGTCGGGCCATTTCGAAGGCGACGAAGCCGCCGAACGACCACCCGCCGAGGTAGTACGGGCCTTCCGGCTGCACCCGGCGTATCGCTTCCAGGTAGCTCTCGGCGAGCCCGCTCATCGTCTGGACCGGCTCGGTGCCCGGCTCCGCGCCCGCCGCCTGCAGCGCGTACAGCGGCTGGTCATCGGGCAGATGCCTGGCCAGTCGTACGTAGCAGAGCACGTTGCCGCCCAGGGGGTGGACCAGGAACAGCGGTGGCTTCCCGCCTCCCCTGCTCGTGACCGGCACCACCGGGTCGAACGCCGCGACGGCCTCCCCGGAGCGCAGCCGCTCGGCGAGCCTGGCGACCGTGGGGGCGGCCACGAAGGCGGTCAGCGGAATGCGGACGCCGAACCGCTTCTCGATGGTCACGATCAGCCGCATCGCCGTCAGCGACGTACCGCCGTGCTCGAAGAAGTCGTCGTGCACCCCGAATCCGGGGCGCGCCAGCATCTCGCTGAAAATGTCGGCGAGCGCCCGCTCGTAGGCGTCCCGGGGCGGGGTGGCGTCCGCCACCGGCCCGGTCTCCAGCGGAATCCGCCGCAGCGCGGCGTCGTCCCGCTTGCCGCTGGGCGTCAGCGGGAGGTTCTCCACCCAGCTGAGGTGTGCGGGCACCATGTACTCGGGCAGTACCGCACGCAGCCGCTTGCGGATCTCCTCGAGGTCGGCCGAGCCCGGCTCGCCGACCAGGTAGGCGACGAGGAAGGAGTCGACCCCGTCCCCGCGCTTGCGGGCCACCACGGCGGCCCCCCGGATGCCGGGGAAGTCGTCCGCCATGGCCGTGATGGCGATCTCGACCTCGGCCGGCTCGACCCGGAATCCACGCACCTTCACCTGGTTGTCGGCGCGGCCGAGCCAGACCGTGTTGCCGTCCGGCAGGACCCGGCCGAGGTCGCCGGTGCGGTAGAGCCGGGCGCCCGGCTCCCCCGACGGGTGTGGAACAAAGCGCTCCTCGGTCAGGTCGGGACGGCCCCGGTAGCCGAGTGCCAGGCATGCGCCCCCGAGGTAGATCTCGCCCTGGACACCCGTCGGCACCGGATGCAGCCGGTCGTCGAGCACATGGATCTCGGCCCCGTCGATGGCGGTGCCGATCACGGGCAGCGCCGGCCAGTGCGCCGGGTCCCCCGACAGCAGGCAGGCGCTCGCGATGTTGGTCTCCGTCGGCCCGTACTGGTTCTCCAGCAGCGTGCCGGGCCCGGCCGCGCAGAAGCGGCGGATCTCCTCAGTGACCCGCAGCTGCTCACCGGAGGAGTTGAGCACCCGCAGCGCCTGCGGCCGTATGCCCAGCAGCTCCGAGGCCTCGGCCATCTGCTGGAGAGCGACGAAGGGCATGAACCACCGCTCGATCCGCTGCTCGTCCAACAGCTGCAGCAGGGTGGCGGGATCGCGGCGGTCCGCGTCGGACACCAGGTGCAGGGTGCCGCCCCCGGCCATGGTGGAGAAGATCTCCTGGAAGGAGACGTCGAAGCTGAGCGGCGCGAACTGCAGGGTGCGGGCCCCGAGCGCGCCGGTCTCCACACCCAGCTGCCACTGCACGTAGTTCGCCCACAGCCGGTGCGGGAGCTCGACCCCCTTGGGCTCGCCGGAGGAGCCGGACGTGAACAGGATCAGCGCCAGGCTGTCGAGCGGCAGCTGCGCCGCGGTGCCCCCGTCCGCGGTTCCGGTTTCCTCGCCGGGCATGGCTATCGATTCGACGGGCAGCACGAGCGCGGGGTCGGGGACGAGGCCGGCGTGCTGCTCGTGCGCGATGACGCAGAACGGGCGGGCGCGCTCGACCATGCGGGCGATGCGCTCCGGCGGGTAGCTCACGTCCAGCGGCACACAGGCCGCTCCGGCCCGCAGGATGCCGAGCACGGTCGCGATCATCTCGGGGGAGCGGTCCAGGGCGATGCCCACGCCGGCCCCCGGCTTCACACCCAGCTTGCGCAGCCGCCCGGTCACCTGCCGTGCCGCCCGGTCGAGCTCCCGGTACGTCCAGCTCAGCTCCCCGAAGACGACGGCCTGGGCGTCCGGCTGCTTCGCCGCCATGGCGGTGAACAGGCTCATGACGTCGGCCGGCTCCGCCGCGGGGTTGGCGGGCAGTTCCTCGGATGCCGTGAGGAAGCCGAAGTCCGCGGGCTCGTCCGGGTGTTCCACCGTGCGGCGCAGGACGGCCGTGTAGGTGTCCGCCAGCAGATCCACCTGCGTGGCCGTAAAGGCCCGGCCCGCGCAGTTGAGACGCAGCCTGGTGCGCCCGTTGCGCGGATCGACGATCGCGTTCACCAGGAGCGCGAAGTTGGTCTCCTCATAGGTGGTCAGGTCCAGCAGGCCGAGGTCCGCCCGCCCGAAGAGCGACTCCAGGTTGTGCAGGCGCATGAAGGTGAAGGCCGAGTCGAGGAGCGGCGCGCCACCGCGGTCGTCCTGGATCGCGCTGAGGGGATAGGCGCGGTACGGGTGGGAGTCCCGCTCCTGGCGGACGACATCGCGCACCACGTCCAGCCGGGTTCGCTGTCCTGATCCCAGGCGGAACGGCATCGTGTTGAGGAAGAGCCCGGCGAGCCTGTCCGAGCCCGTGACCTCCGGCCTGCCGTGCGTCACCAGACCCGTCGTGACGTCGTCGGCGTCCGCGAGCAGACGCAGCGTCAGACAGTGGGCCGTGAAGAGAAGCAACCGCAGAGGCAGCGCGTGGTCGCGGGCGAACCGCTGCAGCTTGTCGTCGAGTTCCTCGGGCAGCTCGATGTGTCGCACGATGCCCTCACCGCTGCTGGGGGCCTCGTACGGCACGAACGGGTCGAGCTGGACGAGTTCGGCGCCGTCGAGCCGGTCGCGCCAGTATTCCCGGGCCTCCTCGGACTCCAGGATCGCGCGCTCATCGCGTACGTAGGAGGCCGGCGTGGGCAGGGAGACGGCGGGCACCGGCTCCACGTCGGCGCCCAGACCGTGCAGATAGTCCTGGAGCAGCTCGGACATCAGGTTCGCGACGCTCCAGCCGTCGAGAATCGCGTGATGGAAGCTGAGGACGAGGTCGAGGACGCCTTCGCGTACGCAGGCCCGGAAGTGGTACAGCGCCGGCCGTTCGTAGTCGTACGCGTGGTAGCGGCGCTCCTCGATGTGCTCGCGCACCGCCGCCTCCGCGGCCGGCTCGTCGCTTCCGCGCAGATCGGTGACCGAGAGGACTCCGGTCACCTCGGGGTGGACGATCTGCAGCGGCTCGGAGTAGCCGCCGAGCGCGAAGGAGGAGCGCAGGACCGGGTGGCGGGCCACCAGCTTGTCGACGGCCGCCCGGAAGGCCCGCTCGTCCCAGGCGACGGTGAGCCGGTACCGGAAAACATCGTGGTAGACCGCCGTGGACTTCTCGTCCTCGCTGCTGTGGTAGAGCATGCCCAGGTGCAGGCGGGTGGCCGGGTAGGCGTCCACCGCGCCGATGCCGAGCAGCCTGGCCTTGTCCATTCCGGCCACGAGCTCGAACGGCTCGATGGCGCCGTCCTCGCTGTCCTCGCCGTCCGAGGGCATGGGAGTGGCGTGGGCGGCCAGCTCCGACACCGTCGTGTACCGCGCCATGTCCGGGAGCGCGACCCGCAGCCCGCGCTTCTCCGCCTCCGCGCGGACCCGCAGCATCAGGATCGAGTCGCCTCCCAGTGCGAAGTAGTCGTCGTGCGCACCGACTCGGCCGACACCGAGTACGTCCGACCAGATCTCCGCGAGTGCCGCCTCGGTGGCGCTGCGCGGCGCTTCCCCCGCGGTCTCCGTACGGTCGGGCTCCTCGGGCAGCTGCCGGAGAAGGGCCTTCCGGTCGGCCTTGCCGTTCGGCGTCAGCGGGATCCGGTCGAGCCGGGTGAACTGCGCCGGAATCATGAACTCCGGCAGGCTTTCGGCGAGGTGGTCCCGGATCCGGGCCGGTTCGAGGATGCTGTCGGCGACGTAGCACCCGACGAGTTGCGTGGCGCGGGTACGGGACACCCTGGCGATGGCGACCGCGCCCCGGACACCGGGCACCAGTGAGAGCCGGTGCTCTACTTCGCCCAGCTCGACGCGGTTGCCCCGTACCTTCACCTGCCCGTCGATGCGGCCCAGGTACTCAAGGCTCCCGTCCGCGAGCCTGCGGGCCAGATCCCCTGTGCGGTAGATCCGCCCGTCGGCGGCGAACGGGTCGTCGGTGAACTTCTCGTGGGTCAGCTCGGGACGGCCGAGGTAGCCACGGGCGACGCCGGCGCCCGCGATGCACAGTTCACCGGGTGCGCCGACGGGCTGGGGGTTGTCGTGCGGGTCCAGGACATGGAGGCGGATGTTGTCGATGGGCCGTCCTATCGGCACCCGGCCGACCGGCTGCGCCGGGTCCGTGGGGCAGTCGTGGTACGTGACATCGACCGTCGCCTCGGTCGGGCCGTACAGGTTCACCAGCCGCGTGCCCGCCGGGCCGAGGAGCCGGTTGAAACGGTTGACCTGCTCCGGGGGCAGCGCCTCGCCGCTGCAGAAGACGCGGCGCAGCGAGATCGCTTCGTCGAGCAGTTCGGGCCGGCTCTCCAGCAGATCGAGGAAGGGCCCGAACATCGACGGGACGAAGTGGATGACGCTGACGCGCTGTTCCGCGATCACGCGCAGGATCTCCTGCGGGTCCTTCTCCGCAGCGGGCGCCGGCAGGGCGAGCCGCGCGCCGGCGATCCCCCACCAGAACAGCTCCCACACCGACACGTCGAAGGAGATCGGGGTCTTCTGCAGGAGGACGTCACCGTCCCCGACCGCGTAGCGCCGCTGCATCCAGGTCAGCCGGTTGACGACCGAGTGGTGCTCGACCATGACGCCCTTCGGCCGTCCGGTGGAGCCCGAGGTGTAGAGGACGTACGCGAGGTTGTGCGGGCCGCTGACCTCCGGCAGCCGTTCGGCGGATCCGGTCAGCGGCTCGTCGGCACGGCGGACATCCGCGGTGAGCCCGGACGGCAGGTCCGGCGTGCCGGAGCCGGTCAGGATCACCTTGGCGGCGCTGTCCTCCAGCAGGAAGCGGATGCGCTCGGCGGGATATCCGGGGTCGACCGGCACATAGGCGCCGCCGGCCTTCAGCACCGCCAGGATGGCGACCATCATGGGCGTCCCGCGTTCCAGCAGGACGGCCACCCGGTCGCCGGGCTCCACTCCGTCGGCGCGCAGCGCGCGTGCCAGCTGGTTGGCGCGCGCGTCGAGTTCGGCATAGGTCAGGGCGTCGCCCGGCTTCGGCCCGACGACGGCGGTGCGGTCCGGGGTCCGGGCCGCCTGCTCCTCGAAGAGACTGTGCAGCGTCCGGTCGGCCGGGTAGTCGGCGGCCGTCCGGTTCTGTCCGTCGACGAGTTCCTCGCGTTCCTGGCCGTCGAGCATCGGGATCTCGGACACCGGGCGGTCCGGGGTCTCGAGGCCGCCCAGGACCAGGTTGCGTATGTGCCGCCCGAGAGCCTCGATGGGAAAGTCCTCGTCGAAGACGTCGCAGGCGTAGTCGAGTTCGACCACGACATCGCCGCTCTCGCGCGCCTCGGTGACGGCGACCGCGAGGACGTCTCCGTCGTGTGCGCGCGTCCCGCCGGCGGCTTCCTGGCGCAGCCCCGGCAGCTCCTGGGGGCTCGGCCACTGGACGTACGAGAGCGTGACGTCGAACAACTCACGGGGGCTGCCGGGCGCCAGGTCGTGCAGCACATCGCCGAGCGGAAGCCGCTCGTGGCGCTGGAGCGTGCGCGAACCGGCCTGGACGGCGGCGACGAGCTCCGTCAGGGTCTGTCCGCCCGCCGCGGACACCGGGAGCGGGAGGGTGTTGGCGAAGTGGCCGACGGTCCGCCGCTGCGCCTGGCCGCGGCGGTTGAACAGCGGTACGCCGAGGACGATGTCGTCGGCGAGGTGGACCCGGGACAGGTAGACCGAGAAGGCCGCCGCGATGAAGGCGAACGGCGATTCGCCCCGGTCCCGTATCCGCTCGACGGCCTCGCGGGGCAGCTCGAAGGAGTGCCGTGCGCTGAGGCGGGATCCGCTGGGCGCCCGCCTGGTGAACAGCGGCGGCACGAGGTCCGCAAGGGCGGTGCGGAAGTGGTCGCGGTCCCGGTCCCGCTGCGGAGAGGCGCGGTAGCGGGCCTCCTCCTCCAGGAAGGAGAGGTAGGACGGCGCAGCGGGGCCGGGCGCGGTGTCCGCGGGCCCTGTCCTCGCGTAGTCGGCCCGTACCCCTTCGAAGAACAGGTTGAGCGCCCAGGCGTCGGCCATGACGTGGTGCACCTTGGCGTACGCGTGGACGAGGGTGTCGCTCTCCCTGAGCAGCGCCAACTCGTACGCGGGGCCGTCGCCGAGGGAGAAGGGACGGTCGAAGGACGCGGTCATCCACGCTTCGCAACGCGCCCGCGGGTCGGGGTCGCCGGAGAAGTCCAGCACCTCGATACGCGGCTCCTCGGCGCTCACACGCTGGAGCGGAATCCCGTCCTCCTCCGTCAAGCGGAGCCGGAAGACATCGTGGCGACGCGCCACCCGCAGCAGAGCCGCCGAGAGCCGCTCCACGTCGACGGGGCCCGCAAAGCGCTGAGAGAGGTAGAGGTTGAACTGAGGGAGCTCCGGGAACAGTGCATGCGCCACCCAGATATCGCGTTGGTAGGCCGTCAACGGTGACCACTCGGATGATTTCAAGATGTCCTCTGCTCAGATCGCGCCTCGGAGTTCAATCTCGCTGAGCGCACCCTGCACCGAAATGGTCCAACCATCCAGAAAGCCTCGAGGCTGGTAGTCCGAGTACCAGCCTCGCAGTACCCTGCTCGACACATCCTCGCTATCAACTTCTTGGATTAACCAGGGAAATATGGAAATTCCTCCTTCCCCCCTGGCGAAATTGCGTCGCGTGCAGCAAGAATCCGTAGCTACACGCCCTCGAGCTCCAGCCGGGCAAGCCAGGGAGGAAGCCCCCGTGAGCACACAAGCACCGTTGGTTGTCGGCCGTCCCGTTCTCGGGTCGTTGCAGGATCTTCGCGACGACACTTTGGGCGCCTATCTCCGGGCACGGCGCAACCACGGCGATGTCGTACGCTTCAGCGCCGGCCCGCCGGGGCTGCGCGCCAGCCTGTACGCTGTCTTCTCCGCAGAGGGCGTACAGCAGATCCTCGGCACCGAGGCATCGAACTTTCGCAAAGAAAACGATGTCTACTCCGAGATCCGCGAGTCCATCGGAAATGGTCTGCTCACCAGCCAGGACACCGAGTACATTCGGCAACGCCGTATGATTCAACCGCTGTTCACCCGACGCCGGGTGGACGCATACGCGAGTGTCGTACACGGCGAGGCGGGCGCGACTGCCGACCGCTGGGCCACCGCCTCCGGCAACACCATCGATGTGTCACACGAAATGGCCGAGTTCGCTCTCCGGAGCGTTACTCGCATTCTTTTCGGTGCCGATATCGATACCGCAGTCGATGTTGTGCGGCGCAATTTCCCCGTGATCGGCGAGAGCGTCCTGCGGCGCGGGGTGGCGCCGATACGCATCCCCCGCACCTGGCCGACCCCGGCCAACCGCCGCACCGCGGCGGCCCAGCAGGAGCTGTACGCGATCTGCGACCGCATCATCGCCGAGCGGACCACCGCCGAGGCCGGCGACGCCGACGACATGATCACCCTGCTCATCCAGGCCCGCGACGAGGACGGCTCCGCGCTCGATCCCGATGCGATCCGTGATCAGGTGCTGGTGTTCCTGCTCGCCGGGCACGAGACCACCGCGACCGCGCTCGCCTTCGGCCTGCATCTCCTCGCCTGCCACCCCGAGGCCCAGGAGAAGGCCCGCGCAGAGGTCGACTCGGTCCTCGGCGGCCGCGCGGCCGGGGCGGCCGACCTCGACGAACTGCCCTATCTCACCAGGGTGTTCAAGGAAGCCATGCGGCTGTACCCATCCGTGGCGATCATGGGTCGGCGCACGGTCGCCGACACCGAGATCGGCGGGTACCACATCCCGGCGGGTTCCGATGTGTACGTCAGCCCCTGGGTCACCCAGCGACACCCCGACTACTGGGAGAACCCCGACGCCTTCGATCCGGACCGCTTCGCCCCGGAGTTGGAGGCCTCCCGCCCCCGTTACGCCTGGTTCCCGTTCGGCGGTGGCCCGCGTGCCTGCATCGGACAGTACTTCGCCATGCTGGAGGGCGTCATCGGCCTGGCCACATTCGTTCAGCGCTACGAATTCGGCGCCGTGGAGTCCGAGATACCTGTCGAACTCGGGATGACCCTGCGCGCCTCGGGACCGGCACACGTACGCCTGACCCCCCGAGAGAGCAGCGGTGCCCCGGCCGGGGAGGGACGCGCGTGAAAGGGGCGCTGGGCGCGATCCTCACGCCGGATGTCACCTCGGCGGTGAAGCAAGCCGACAACGTCCTGGTCCGGGGCGCGAGCGGCGGACTCGGCTCATACGCAACGCAGCTCGCGCTCGCGGGCGGCGCCACCCCCCTTTCCGGACCTCCGGCTACCACCACGCGTACGACAACCGCTACCTGTGGATGTCGCTCAAGCGCATCGCCGGCTCCCCCCTCGCCAACGACCGCGAGGCATGAGAGACCAACCGCCTCATCGCCAAGGGCAGGATCCAGCAGGGCAAGGCCGGCGTGCTCGCCCTCGCTCCGCCGGAAGGCCTGGGCGTCCGCGACGAGGAGACGCGCGCCAAGCACATCGATGCCATCAACCGTTCCGCTGTCCGAACCCGGCACAGCAGTAGGTGCGAGAGCTGCAGGGACCCAGTGAAAGGTGAAAATTCGTTGGAATCCGCTGCATTCATGGATGCGAGCCCCGGGACGGCAGGCAGTACCCCCGGCACCCGCGATTCTGATTCCTTCTACCGCGACGGGGGCGCGGGCGCCATCATGCGGGCGGCCCACTTCCCGGACGAACTCTTGTCGTTCCTGCAGATGGAAGGGCTCGCGGTGCTGGACATGGCCTCCCGGCACGGGTGCGACAGCCTGATCGAACTCGGCTGTTATGACGGCCGGGCACTCGAGGTGGCCCGGGCCGCCGGCATCCGCTACCTGGGCGTGGACGTGAGCAGCAGCGCCATCAACTCGCTGAACCGCCGGATCGCGGACGAATGCCTGCAGGACCGGGCCAGCGCCGTGCTCGGCAACATCCTGCACAGCCACGAGTGGGCCTCCGCGGTGAGCAGTGAACGCCCGCTGCAGCTCCTGCCGTTCAACCTGGTCGGGAACTTCGCCGAGCCGGAGAAAGTCGTCGCGGGCCTGCGGGAACTCGGCGGCATGGGGGTGATCTCCGTCTTCAACGAGGAGCCATGGACCACCGCAGTCCGCCGTGCGTACTACACCGCCTGCGGCATCGACATTCTCGAAGAGGCCCCGGGCCCGTACGGCGGTGTGCTGTTCCGTGGTGACGGAGGCTTCCAGTCGCAGTCCTTCAGCAAGTACGGCATGTCCGCCCTGCTGGACGCCGCCGGCGTGAGCGTCGTCCACGAGACGACCAACAGGCTCGGACGCTGCGTCACCGTTCGCTTCACCTGAGGACGCCCGCTCCCTCCACCCCTCCCGACCGCCCGCCCATCCACGGAGACCCCATGCCCCGTCGTGAACTCGAACCGTCGCTGAGGTGGGACGACGGCGCTGTGCTCACGGTCGACCAGCGAGCCCTGCCGCACGAGTACCGCCTCCTGCGCCTGGCGACCCAGGACCAGCTCATCAGCGCCATAACGACCTTGGCCGTCCGCGGTGCGCCCGCCATCGGCCTGGCCGGCGCCCTGGGAGTGGCGATGTCCGCGCGGCAGCACAGCACTGATACGTCCCTCGACGTGCAGGCGGTACGCGCGGACGCCGCCCGGCTGGCCGGGGCCAGGCCCACCGCGGTCAACCTCGCCTGGGCGGTGCACCGCGCCCTCGCCCGGCTCGCCGACGGCCCCGAGGCCGTGCTCGCCGAGGCCATGGCCATGCTGGACGAGGACATCACCGTCAACCGGGCGGCCGTCGACCGGGCCGCCGGCCTCGTGGAGTCGCTCACCGAGGCCAGGCCGCTGCGGGTTCTCACCCACTGCAACACCGGGCGGCTGGCCACCGCCGCCGTGGGTACCGCACTCGGGACGATCCTCGAACTGGCCGAGCGCGGCCGGATCGAGGAAGTGCTGGTGGACGAGACCCGTCCGCTGCTTCAGGGGGCACGTCTGACCACGTGGGAACTGGGCGAGGCGGAAGTGCCGTATCGGCTGTGCGTGGACTCCGCGGCGGCCGCCGCCATGGCGCGGGGGCTGGTCGACTGCGTGCTGGTGGGGGCCGACCGGATCGCCGCCAACGGCGACGTTGCGAACAAGATCGGAACCTACGGGCTCGCCGTGGCCGCTGCCCGGCACGGCATACCTTTCATCGTCGTCGCACCCGAGTCCACCTGGGACCGGGATCTGGCCGACGGGTCCGGGATCGTGGTGGAGGAACGCGCCCCGGCCGAGGTCACCCATGTCGCGGGCACCGCGATCGCACCCGTCGGAGCCGGCGTCTACAACCCCGCCTTCGATGTCACCCCGGCCGGGCTGATCACCGCAATCGTCTCCGAGAAGGAGACGGTGCGACCCCAGGAGACACGACGGCACTGTGCCGGTGAACTCGCGGTGGTCGCCCGGAAGATGTATGAGCAGGGCTGGATGCCCGGCACATCCGGCAACCTCTCCGTCCGGCTGCCCGGCCCTGACGGGCTTGCACTGATCACCGCCAGCGGACGGGACAAGGGCGAACTCAACTCCCGGGACATGGTGCTCGTGGACGCGGAGACAGGGGAGGTCGCGGAGGCCACGGAGCTGAAGGCCTCGGCCGAGACCTCGATACACGCCGCCATCTACCGGGCCACCGATGCCCGGGCGGTCATCCACGTCCACTCCCCCTACGCCACCGCGATCGCGTGCCGCAGTGGCGATGAGGAACGCCTCGTGTCCGTACGCCTGGAGAAGTTCGAACTGCTGAAGGGACTGGGGCTGCCCGACCCCGCCGGCACGGTCCTCCCGGTCTTTCCCAACTGGCCCGAGGTGCCCCGGATCGCCGCCGACGTGGCCGGCCACCTCCGCCGCACTCCGCAGGCTCCGCCCGGTCTGCTCATCACCGACCACGGAGTGACGGTCTGGGGCAAGGACCTGTCCCAAGCACGCAACAGGCTGGAATGCCTGGAGTCCATCTGTCACTTGTTGGTGCTGGGTCCGCCTGAAGTTCGCGTGGACAGCCGACGAAGCCGAGTAGGGGAGACACCGTAGTCATGACTTTGCTCCAAGTGATGCCCGAGGACGCCCCGGACACCGTGCTGCTGCGCACCCGGGACGAGGGAGAAATCGCCGAGGCACTCCAGGAGTCCTCGGCTCGGCTGCGCCGCTGGCCGTTGCGCGGGAACGTCCTCCCGGGCACCAGCGGGGAGGACATGCTCGCCCGCTACCGGTCCGACGTGGACGAGCTGTGCGCAAGCGAAGGGCTGCGCCTGGTCGACGTCGTACAGCTCCTGCCGGAGGAAGGGCCGGCGTGGGAGGAGCGTGCGGCCACGGCTCGCAGCGCCTTCCTGGAGGAGCACCGGCACGCCGAGAACGAGATCCGCTTCTTCGCCCACGGAACCGGGTGCTTCTACCTGCACGTCGCGGGGCGTGTCTACGCGGTGGTGTGCGAGGCCGGTGATCTGCTGTCGGTGCCGGCGGGCACTCGGCACTGGTTCGACATGGGGCCGCGCCCGGAGTTCTGCGCCATCCGCTTCTTCGAGGAGGAGGATGGTTGGGTGGGCGACTTCACCGGAGACCCCATCGCCCAGCGCTTCCCGCGGCTCGACGCTCTGCTGGCGGCAGGGTGAGCAGCACCGCGGCTCCGCTGCGGGTGGGCGCGGTGGTCCTCGACATCGAAGGAACCACCGGGTCCGCCGCGCACGTGCACGACGTGCTCTTCCCGTACGCGCGGGAGAGGTTCGCCCAGTGGTTCGCCGACCACCGGGACAGCCGGCTCCACACCGAACTGGTGAGCCAGATCGGTGACGCCACCGGCGAGCCCGGGCTCGACGAGGCCCGAGCGGTGAAGGTGCTGACCGAGTGGACGGATGCCGACCTCAAGGCAGCGCCCCTGAAGGTCGTCCAGTCCCGGATCTGGGCCGCCGGCTACGCGGACGGGACACTCGAGGGCCATGTGTACGACGACGTGCCCGCGGCGCTCACCCGCTGGGCCCGGGCGGGAATCGCCCGCTACATCTACTCCTCAGGGGCGGAGGGCGCGCAGCGGAACTGGTTCGCGCACAGCGGCCACGGAGACCTGACCGGACTTCTGGACGGCTACTTCGACCTGGCAAGCGCGGGCGGCAAGCGGGAGCCGGAGTCCTATCGGGCCATCACGCGCGCGATCGGCGTGCCGCCCGCAGAGACCGTGTTCCTCAGCGATGTGGTTGCGGAACTGGACGCCGCTACCGCCGCGGGATGGCACACGGTGGGCGTGGTGCGCGACAGCGCACCCCATGTGCCTCATGTGCCCCATACAGGCGGACATCCGTGGATCAGTTCCCTGGACCAGGTATCGCTGGAGGGCCCGGACACTCGCCGACCCGGCCATTCGGCCAACAACGACTGCGAGGTGGGACAGGCATGACTGAACAGCAGACCCCCCCTGACGGGCCCCTGGCGGAGATCGGCGTCATCGGCGGCAGCGGCTTCTACGAGTTGCTCGCGGACACCCGGCAGATGAGGGTCGACACGCCCTACGGTGAGCCGTCCGACGTGCTGTCCGTCGGCACCGTGGCCGGCCGTCGGGTCGCCTTCCTGCCCCGGCACGGGCGGAACCACGCGTTCCCGCCGCACAAGATCAACTATCGGGCGAACATATGGGCGATCAGGTCCCTCGGCGTCCGTCAGATCCTCGCCCCCTGCGCGGTCGGTTCGCTGCGCCGAGATCTGCCCCCGGGCACGATCGTGGTCCCCGACCAGCTGGTGGACCGCACCAGCGGACGTACAGCGACGTACTTCGATGAGGGCGCGCTGCACGTGCAGTTCGCGGACCCCTACTGCGAAGACGGCCGGACGACCGCGGTCAAAGCCGCTGCCGCGGCCGGGACCGAGGTGCGTGACGGCGGAACCATGGTGGTGGTGGAGGGGCCACGGTTCTCCACCCGTGCGGAATCGCAGTGGTTCGCGGGTGCGGGCTGGTCGCTCGTCAACATGACGGGACACCCGGAGGCCGTCCTCGCGCGCGAACTGGCCGTCTGCTACACACCGTTGGCACTCGTCACCGATGTAGACGCGGGCATCGACGCCGACGAGAGCGTCGCGCAGGAGGAGGTCTTCAAGATGTTCGCGCAGAACATCGAGCGGCTGCGAGGCGTTGTGCTGAAGGCGGTAGAACTGCTGCCCGAGCACCGGGACTGCCGGTGCGCCCGGGCGCTCGAGGGGCTCCACCTCCCCTTCGAACTCCCGTGATCCCCCCGTGGCCCGTCCGTCGTTGTCCCGGTTGACTTCGCAGAACAGCGCGCAGTGCAGCAAGCACAACCCCAGTGGAACGCAGACAGGAATTCGAGTGATGAACAGCGAGCAGCTCAAGCCCCGGACCGAAGCAGAGCGCTTCTTCTCGGCCGACATCCGGGTCGGCCGGATCCTCTCCGTGGACGAGTTCCCCGAGGCGCGCAAGCCCGCGTACAAGATCAAGGCGGACTTCGGACCGGCGGGTGTGCTGCAGACCAGCGCCCAGGTCACCAACTACCGCATCGATGAGCTGAAGGACCGCCTGGTCGTGGGCGTCATCAACCTGGGAAGAAAGCGCATCGCCGGATTCACCAGTGAATTCCTGGTCCTCGGCTCCTACGACGCCGAGGGAGCCGTGCTCCTCCTGTCCCCCTCCGCCGGTGCCGCCCCTGGGGACGTCATCGGCTGACCCGGCTGCCCTGCACCCGCCACGTGACCGCCACGGTTGTGAGACCTTCGCATGCCGTCCAACGTCACGTTGGTTCCCCGATGACGGTGATGGCGCCGGAGGGGCAGACGCCGGCGGCCTCGCGGGCCGCGGCGGCGTCCTGCCCGGGTGGCCGCCTCCTGGCGGGCGGACTGGACGCGTGCACCGCGCGGATCGGTCGTGTCCCTGCGCCGCTCCAGCGTCGGGACCAGCACGTGAGCCACGGACGAGGTCCGGTCGGCAGGCCCTCCCACCCCCGTGGAGAGGGCCTACGTCGGAGCGACTCCATCCTCCCCAAGCGACATGCCCTCATCAAGGCCGATCTTCTGTACGATCGGTAAGTGGCATTTACCGAACTCGGGGAGATTGAGGCGTTCCTGGCCCTTGCCGAGGAACTGCACTTCGCCAGGGCGGCGGACCGGCTCGGGCTGTCCCGGCCGCGGGTGAGCCAACTCATCCAGTCACTCGAACGACGCATTGGGGGTCGGCTGTTCGACCGTACGAGCCGCCGGGTGGCCCTCACACCGACCGGCCAGTTCCTGCTGGAACGGGCGAAGCCGAGTTTCGAGGGACTGCAGCGCTCCATCGAGGAGACCCGGGCATTCGCCCGCGAGCTGCGCATCGGGTTCCTGGGGCCGTTCGCCGGCGCGGTAAACGCCTCGGTGGCCGACTTCCGCCGCACCCACGCAGAGTGGTCGGTCAGCATGACCGAGACCGGCTGGGGCGACTACTTCGGGCCGCTGCGGCGGGCAGAGGTGGACATGCAGGTCACCATCTGGCCGGTCCAGGAGCCCGACCTGACGAGCGGCCCGGTGATCGCCGAGTACCCGCGAGTGCTTGCCGTCGCGGTCGACAATCCGCTCGCGACCAGGTCGTCGGTCGACGCGGAAGAGCTGGCCGAGCACACGATGGTCGAGATGCCGCAGACAGCCCCGAAGGAGATCCGCGAGGGGTTTCTGCCGCAGATTACGCCCGGTGGGCGGCCCATCCACAGAGGGCGGCTGGTCAAGACGCAGCACGAGATGCTCAGCCGGGTCGCCACCAGCGGCGAGGTCTGCGCGACCTCCACCGCACTGACGCAGTACTACCGCCACCCCGAGGTGGCGTTCGTGCCGCTGACCGGACTGCCGCCGGCCCGGGCCGTGATCAGCTGGTGCACTGTCAACGAGAACTCCAAGATCAGGGACTTCGCCACCTCGCTGCCGTCCCTCATCTAGAAAGACAGTGAAGATCGTGTCGTTGGAGGGATCGCCCTCAGGCTCCTGACGCGCAGACCCGTACCTTCCACCGCTCCTGCGCGTTCGTCCGGGCCATCAGCCGTACGCCGTACCTGGTTCGCGCGGCGTGGTCCGCCGTGCCAGATGCACGTCAGAAGCCCTGACTCGGGTGGTGTTCGCTCCCGCATTGGCTGCCCAACTGAGCAGTGAGGTCAAGCATCCAGCCATGTCCGGCGATCGCGGGCGACGCTGTACACCTGCTCCTCCACTTGTTGGGCATCCAGTACGCCCGACAGGGGTCCCAGGGCCGCCACCCGCCGTTCCTGGTAGACGCGGACCTCGAGCTGTGTGGCGACGACCTCCAGCTTGGTGACGCCGACGAAGACAAGCATGGACTGAACCGGCACCTCGAAGCCGCAGCGGGCCTCCAACACCTTTCGCACGCGCCGCGCTTCGGCCCGGCTCTTGAGGGCATGCGGTTGCGGCTTGCCCTGGTTGATCCTCACCATGTCGTCCCCGACCCATACGGTCTGGTCGTCGCCGTGCCCCGAACCACGGAACGAGGACGGTCACGGCGCCCACATGGTGCGCCGTGACCTGTCGTGACCGTTATCCCTCGTGACCGCTATCGCGCCCGGCCGGTCACCCGCCGATCAGCCGTGCAAACAACGCTTCGGGTCAATACACCTAGCGCCTGGGCTGCACGGAAGCGGTGTCCTTGCTGGGTTTGTAGGCGGCGGTGCCGGCGTACGTGGCGAGGTAGCCGTGGCGGCGCAGGTCTTCGTAGAGCCGGTTGACCGCCGGGACGCGGCCCCCGATGTCGGCGTCGCACCGCGCCATGCCCCGGCTGTTGGTGACCGCTGTACACAGTCTCCGCGACTTCGCCGTATTCGTGAACCTGATCGTCTCACCGGCCACCGGGGCGCCGCCCGCCCTGGTGAGGGTGGCGGACAGGCCCTTGACCGTCAGGACCGGGGGCGGGAACTGCCGCTGCTCGGTGGCGGGCTTGGCCTTCAGCTTCGTGACGAGTCGCTGAGCCGCGGGGATGGTGACGGCTGCGGAGGGGGCGGATCGGAGGCTGGTGGCCTGGGCGGCGTTGGTGGCGGTGACGGTAAACCTGTACCTGTCGCCCGGGGTCAGGCCGGTGACCGTCATGGGGGAGCCGGTGCCTTGGGCGGTCTGGCCGCCGCGGGAGGGGCGGGTGAGGTCGGTGGCGGTGACGGTGTAGCTGACCACCGAGGGGGAGGCGCTGGGGGTGAACGACACCGTCGCCTGCCGGTTGCCAGGGGTGGCTGTCACACCGGTGGGCGGGGCGGGGGTCGGCGGGAACGCCACATCGGCCGGAGCGCTCAGGCCGGTGGTCGGGACAGTGGTCTGCCCACCGCCATGGGCGCGCACCCGCACCACCCTGCCGTTGCCGAAGTCGGCGATGTAGAGGTTGCCGACGGCGTCCAGTTCCAGCCCCTGGGGGCTGTCCAGGCCGGTGGTGGGAACCGTGGTCTGCCCACCTCCGTTGACCGCCACCCTCACCACCCTGTGGTGCGCACTGTCGGCGATGTAGAGGTTGCCGGCGGGGTCGAGCGCCAGCCCGGTCGGCTGGGAAAGGCCGGTGGTGGGAACGGTGGTCTGCCCACCTCCGTCGGCGGCCACCTTCACCACCCGGTCGTTGATGAAGTCCGAGATGTAGATGTTGCCGGCGGGGTCGAGTACCAGGTCGACCGGGTGGACCAGGCCGGTGGTGGGGACGGTGGTCTGCGGACCGCCGTCCACGGGCAGCTTCACCACACGGTTGTTGAAGTTGTCGACGATGTAGAGGATCCCGGCGGCGTCGAGTGCCAGTCCGGTCGGGCGCAGCAGGCCGGTGGTGGGGACGGTGGTCTGCGGACCGCCGTCGGCGGGGACCTTCACGACCCGGCTGTTGACGGTGTCGGCGATGTAGAGGTTGCCGGCGGGGTCGAGTGCCATCCCGGTCGGGCGGTTCAGCCCGTCGGTGGGGACGGTGACCTGCGGGCCGCGGTCCGCGGGCAGTTTCACCACGCTGTTGGTGTAGTAGTCGCTGATGTACAGCGGCGCGCTGCCCGGAGTGGGTGCGGCGGCGGTGGCCGCCGACGTCACCGGTACGAGCCCGGCCGCGCACAGCATCACCATCCCCACCACCGCGGTCAGCCGGACCCGCCACGACCGCCGCCCCGGACCAGCCGGGGGAGAGGGTTCCCGCGTGCACAACTCGACGGAATCGGGCACTGAGGAGCGGCCCATGACACCCACCTTTCTGGACGGCCGACCGGATGCCGTACCGGCCGACAGAGACGGCGAGCGCCCCCTGCCGACGCAGTACGCGAGGAGCCAAGGGGGCGCCGTTGACGTGATGGGCCGTCACCGAGCGGCGGTTTGTCGCACGCCGCGCCGGCCGCGGTCCGTCAGCGGCCGACCCTAAGGACCGGGCGCGCGTACCTGGCCTGCACCACGCCACCGGTCGGCCCAGCTCCACCCCAACGGCAGGCGCGGCACCCCGCTGGGCCGCGCCCGACCGGCCCAGCGGCCTTCCAGCCGTCACCCGGGCCGGCGGTGGCGGTGGCGGTGGCGGTGGCGGGGTGACGTCGGCGGTGGCGGTGAAGGAGTGACGGTGGGCAGAACGCCGCGTGGAGGGCAGTGGGCTCGGCGGAGGTCGCCGTATTCGCCACCCTGGGCCGCTTGGGGGCCCGGCGTTCCGGACAGGTGCCGGGGCGGCTCAGACCCTCCACGCACTGCGGAGTACGAACGGGACCACGGTGCCCCCGAAGCAGCCCGGCCCGCATACGAGGAGTCGGCCTGCCGTATCGGCTCAGGTGAGCGGGTACCCATGTCCGAACAGCACCCGGCGCCAGAACCTCAGAGCGCTGCTGCTCAACAGCCGACCGGAGCAGTACGACGCTCCGCTGTGGCGCGTCTCCTGAGAACCTGAGTGACTTCGTTGCCAGGCCGACCGGTCCACACGTGGTCCCTGCACATCGCGCCGGACCGGCGAATCTCAGGACGACTGCTCCTTCACCGGCCTTGCGGTGCCAAAATGTCGGGCCATGAGTATCGAGTTGTTGATCACTGTCGTCTCCGCGGTTGTCGCCCTTGCGAGCGCGGCCCTGACCGGTCTGATCGGAGCTTGGACCGGCAAACAGCGCGATTCCTTACACGACCAGTTGGAGCGGCAACGCGCCGCGAGCGCCAAACAAGAGGTACGGCAGGACCTGATGAGCCGTTTCCGCGACCCTCTGCTGTGGGCGGCCTTCGACCTGCAGAGCCGGGTCTACAACATCGTGGCTCAAGGGGCTCTCCGTCTCTACTTGTCAGGCGGAACTCCGGCTGAGCAGGCGTATGTTCGAAGAAACACCCTGTTCGTCCTGGCGGAGTATCTGGGCTGGGTCGAGATCGTGCGGCGCCGGGTCCAGTTCCTGGACCTGGGCTCCCGAGAGACCAACCGTCAGCTGGTCAGCCACTTATCGAAGATCAGCGGCATCCTGAACACCGATGGCTTCCCTGATCAGCTCTTCCGCATCTTCCGTGGGGAACAGCGTGCGATCGGAGAAATAATGATCGACACCAGCGCCGACTGGGCCACTTGTATCGGTTACGCGGAGTTCTGCGCGAAACTTGAGAACAATGCGTCATTCGCCGGCTGGTTCACGCGTCTGTCGGACGACATTGACCAGCTGGCAGAGGGGCAAGTGGTGCGAAACCCCCGGCTGGTGGAGCTCCAGAACGCTGTGGTGGATCTCATCGACTTTCTCGACCCGGAATCGATTCGCTTTCCGGACCATCACCGGAGCAGCCTTCGTGACCGATCGCGTATGACCTCATGAGAAACGTTGACGTCTACAGCAGAGGAAGCACAGGAAGCTCGTCCGTTACGCGGCGTGCTGCTTGAACCGGTTCGCAGCACGTGCGTTGAGACGGCTGCACAGTGCGACGACGCGCCTTGGGCCACGTGTTCCGAACCGGCGAGAGCGGAGCCTTCCACCGTCCCCGACCCTGCTGGCCATCACGTGCGGTCGGCAGCATTCGAGCGACAGCGGAGTTCCCCCGCGTCACGAACACGGGGGCCAGGCCATGCGCCTTGGCACCCGGCCTGGCGGCGGGCGTCAGGACAAGGCGTGGCCGGCGGTGCTCGACGGCGTCCACGATGCGTCTCGCGGCACGCTCGGCGTCCATGGACAGCAGCGGCAGGGTTTGCCCTGCCGCTGATGAATCCGCGGCTCGGAGGTTGCGGAGCAACGGTCAGGACCGTCCTCCTCAGGACCTCGTGTGCTCAAATGGGTTCGCATCATGGGGAGTTCACGGCGATTCCTCCCGTTTGCGGCTCGTCTTGCGAGGCGTCGACCCGACGGCTTTGCGAGCAGTGCGCTTCGCTCCGCCGCTGTCGCCCTCCGCCGTGGGAACCTCTCGCCGGCGCTTCTTCTGGGCGGCCCGGCCCGCATCGCGGAGCTTCTTGTCGCCCTGCTTGCCGACGTCTTCCCCGATTTCGCCGACGCTGCCGCCCACGTCCTCCGCAACCTCACCGGCGCCACGGCCGAGCTCACCGACCGCGCCACCTGCGCCACTTCCCACTTCTTGGACCGCCGACCCGACACCACGAGTGATCTGCTCCAGGATCTGCGGATTGTCGTCGATCGTCTCGAAGACCCTTCCGAGGATCGCGGCCACATTGTCGAGGCGGACCTTGAGCAGCGCCTGTGCTTCCGCGCCCTTGATCTCGAGCTCGACACGGCCGAGGGCCGCATCCGCGCCGACATTGAGCTTGAGCAGGTCCAGCACTTCGGCCTGCAGTGACACGCGAGCCCTGAGGTCCTCGACCTCGAGATGGATCTCGTCGACCTTGACCAGCGGAACTTCGAGAAAGACGTCAGGTTCCTCTTCGGCTGCCGAGAAGTCGTGCTGTTCCTCCGTGAGCTCGGCGTCCTCGTCCATGCTGCCGCCCTTCGGCGCGCGTATACGTCTCTGCCAGACCCCCGTTCCAGGGTAAAGCCGGCATATCGCTCGGCAAGACGGGAGGCGCGCCGCGTCCGAGCCGGTGCGTATCGGCTCCCCACCCGGTCGGGCCTCGAGGGCGCCAGGCAATCACTTCGACGGCGATCGATCCCCTACGGCCACAGCCCCACACGACCTCCGCTCTCGATGCAAAATTGTGATCTGTCCGAGTCTTGCCGCATGGCAACAGTGTGCGTGGGTAGCCGGAGGCAGCAACGGGGCCGTTACTGAGGAGGGTGATGACATGACGACGAGCGTGGGTTCTGCTGCTGCGAAGCCGAGTGCGCCCCCGAAGCCCGTGTCCCTGCCTTCGCGGGCCGGCGGCTCCACGGCCGGGGAACTTCCGTGGATCGAGGAGGCGTCCAAGGTCGCTCCGAAGGACGCGCGGGCCCTGTCGAAGGTG
>NZ_JBEXKU010000085.1:0-27634 GCF_040609575.1 Streptomyces sp. NPDC004647
CGCAGCCGTCCGGTCTCGGTCAGGGGTGCATTACGGTGGGGCACGAGGGCCTTTCGGTCGGTGTAGACGTCGCAATCCACACCGAACCCGGAAGGTCCTCACCCGTTCAAGATCCCGCAGCCGAGACCTGCCTCACCGTCCACAACCTCCCCGGACAGAACACCTAGTTCTCAACACAGCCTGGCAGCAGGATCTGGACTGGGGAAGGTACCTGTTCATGACGATGGTCACCGGCTCCCGACGCGGCGAGATGTGCGCGCTGCGCTGGTCGGACATCAACTTCGAGCGGCTCGAACTCTTCGTGAAGCACTCCAACAACCGTCGTCGCATCAAGGACACCAAGACCCATCAGCGCCGCAAGCAGGCCATGGACGTAATCACGCGCGCCGTCCTCGTCGCCCACCGGACCCGTGCCGAAAAACGCCGCAAGGCACTCGGCGGCCAACTGACCGGAGACGCCTTCGTGTTCTCCGTCGAAGCCGACGGGTCAGTCCCCCTACTACCCGCGAGCGTCAGCCAGCGCTACCGCCGTCTCGCCCTGAAGCTCAAGATCCACACCCACCGCCTGAAGGACCTGCGCGCGTACAACGTGACCGAGTTCCTGGGCAGCGGCGCCGACGTCCGCACGGTCGCCGGCCGCGTCGGCCACGGCGGCGGAGGAGCGACCACGCTCACCTACTACGCCGCCTTCCTGGCCACCTCCGACCTTGGCGCATGGTGCACGGAAACCTGGAGAGCGACGGATCAGTTGGCCGCTTGATCGTCTTAATCGTCCTTGGTCTCGCAGTATTGATCGCCAACTGGATTCTCGGGGGAACCTGGATCTTGATGCTTTCGCAACTGGCAGATCCCGATGGCGGTCAAGGAATTTACGAGTTTGGCGGATCGCGGCCAAATTGGTATAACGGATTCCTGCTCGTGCAGATCTTTGGCACTATTTCGATCCTTGGGCTAGCACCTTTCGTGGTACTAGTGGTCTTTTGATCAGCTGTAACCGTGCACCGAAGGGCCAGTTCAAGCCCTCGCCCCGGCCCTTCGGTGTGTACCCCGGCAGGATTCGAACCTGCGACACCCGCTTTAACACACGCGTCGGCTCGCCCGCTGTTGTGCGAGGATCGCGCTCGGCTGAGGCAGGAGCAACCGGTGGAGGCGGGAGATGATGGACCGGCTGGGCCATGACGAGGCCGCCGGCCACGGGCTGGACCGCCGCTCCGCGCTGCGCGCGCTTTCTTCACCGCCCGTCGCCGAGCCCGGTCCGCCGCCGGCCGGGGGCGCGCGGCCGGGACCCGGCGCGACTGGCCCGCCCCGCTCGGCGGTGGGCGCCGGACCGCGTCACCCGCACGGAGCAGTGCATGTAGCGGCTGATGTCTTCATGGGCTTGCATGGCAATGCACTGTGAATCTCGGTGGGCAGAGTTCGAGTGATCTCTGTGGAATGGGGGCCCCGTGCCCGACGTAACCGTTGTCGTCATCGTGTACAACGACGCCGACCGTCTGAACAGGGCGGTGCGGTCGGTGCTCGACCAGTCGCTCCGCAACCTGGAAGTGATCATTGCCGACGACTGCTCGACCGACGGCACAGCGGACGTGGCCCGGCGGCTCCGGGCCGAGGATCCTCGCGTCCGGTACGTCCGGCTGGAACGCAACAGCGGCGGCTGCAGCGCACCGCGCAACGCCGGGATCGAGGCGGCACGGGCCCCCTGGCTGATGTTCCTCGACAGCGACGACGAACTGCCCCGCCATGCCTGCAAATCGCTGGTGCTCACCGCGGAGCGGACCGGGGTCGACTTCGTCACCGGCGAGGTCACCCGGATCTTCGAGGAAACCGGGGACACGGGGCTGTGGTACCCCGATCTCTTCGATGACGTCCGCGTCGTCGAGGGGGTGCGAGCGGCTCCGGAGTACTTCCTCGACCACCTCTCCACCAACAAGCTCTACCGGGCCGACTTCATCGCCCGCCACGGGCTCCGCTTTCCCGAGGGAATCCACTACGAGGACCAGCTGTTCTCGGCCAAGGCCTTCACGCTGGCCCGGAGATTCGCCGTCGCACCGTGGCCCGTCTACACCTGGCACTTCTCGGCCGATCCGGCGGCACTCTCCATCTCCTCCAGCCGCCACAGGCTCCAGAACGTGGTGGACCGGATCGCGGTGGCCCGCCTGATCGACGACTTTCTCGAGGAGAGCGGCAACGCCGATCTGCGCCCCGCGAAGGACGAGAAGTTCCTCCGCCACGACCTGCGCCTGTACCTCGGCGACCTCCCCTTCCGCGACCGCGCGTGGATCGAGCGGTTCGCCGAGGTGATGACCCCCTACCTCGAGGAGATCAGCGCCGAGGCGGTCGGGGCGATCCCCCGCGAGGAGCGCATCTGCCAGTATCTGTTGCGCTCGGGCCGGCTCGACGAGGCGGCCGAGTGCGCACGCACCCTCGGCCGCCCGAGGATCGCCCCGCGCCATGTGACCAGGGAGGCGGGCCGGACGTTCTGGGGCCGCCGCACCCCACCGGACCCGAAGGTCCCGGGCGAGCTGGACATCAGCGAGTGGCTGCTGGACGAACAGCCCTTCCAGACCGCCCCCATCCGGCACGAGGTCGAACAGCTGACCCCCGCAGGACCCGTCCTGCTCCTCTCATTGCGCACCTACGACCCGGCACGGCTGCTGAACGGGACCGGCGAGGTCACCGCGCAACTGTGGCTTTCCGCGGCGGGAGAACCACTGAAGATCCCGTTCCGGTACGCCCCGACCGCAGACGGTGCCCCGGATGTGCACACCGCCGAGATCGGACTCGACCTCCGGCGCGTTCCCCTGATCGCGAAGGGGTTCAAGGGGCGCCGGCATCCCGTGGTGGCGCTCGACCGAATGGGGACGAGGCGTACCGATCCCGTGCTGGCTCCGGGCCACCTGCCTCCGCTGGACGCGCGGCTGCCGCTGCGCGGCCCGCTCGCCGGGCACCATGTCCGCGTGGGCTGCGAGGGCCGGGGCGCGGGGCGGCTGGAGTTCCATTGGCAGCGGTCCGGCGTCCTGGCCGGCGCCGAGAGCCTGGCGCCGCATCTGGGGCCCGCGCGCCTCACATTCGACCGGCTGCGGCGCAGGGCCACCGGGCCCCGGGCGAAGGCGTTCGCGTACCACGAACTGCTCAAGTTCCCCGTGGACAGAGACCTGGTCCTGTTCGAGGCGCAGGAGGGGCGCGGCTACGCCGACAGCCCCCGCTACATCTACGAGGAGCTGGTCCGGCGCGGGCTGCCCCTGCGCGCCGTCTGGTCCTACTCAGGCGACCGTTCCTCCTTCCCCGACGATGTGCGCCTCGTCCGGCGCGGCAGCTGGGAGTACGTCCGGGTGCTGGCCCGCGCCCGCTACTGGGTCGACTCGCACGGCTTCCCCTCGATCTACGCCAAGCGACCGGAGACCCGCTACCTCCAGACCTGGCACGGCCAGGCGATCAAGTACATGGGGTTCGACGCGCCCGAGCTGCGGTTCGGCAGTCCCGAGCGGCAGCAGCAGCACCGCGACATGATCTCCCGCTGGGACGTCCTCATCTCACCCAGTCAGGAATTCGAGCGCACCTTCGTCCGGGCCAACGAGTTCACGGGTGAGTTGCTGACCTGCGGGCTCCCCCGCAACGACCCGTTGGTGCGCTGGAACGAACCCGAGCAGCGCGATCGTGCGGCAGCGGCGCGCGCCCGGCTGCAGATCCCGGACGGACGCAGGATGCTGCTCTACGCACCCACCTTCCGGGACGGGGAGCGCGGCACAGGCAACTCGATCCGCATCGACCTCGCCGAGATCGCGGAACGCTGCGGCCGCGACTGGACTGTGGTTGTGCGTCCGCACTACTACGAGAACTTCACCGTGCCGCGCGAGGTGGGCCACGTGGTCCGCGACGGGCGCCCGTTCGCCGACATCAACGACCTGCTGCTCGCCTCCGACGCACTCCTCACGGACTACTCGTCGGTGATGTTCGACTATGCCAATCTCGGCCGGCCCATCCTGCTCTTCACCGACGACTACGAGCATTACCGGGACAGTTCCCGCGGCATGTACTACGACCTTCCCGAGATCGCCCCGGGTCCGATGCTGACCACCACGGAAGAGCTTGCGGACTCGCTGAGGGAGATCGACAGGGTACGGCTGGAGTCGGCCGGCCGGTACGCCCGCTTCCAGACGATGTTCAACTCCCATGAGACGGGACGGGCGAGCAAGACCGTGGTCGGCCTCTTCTTCCAGGGCGGCAACAGATGAGTCGGCATGCCCGGCCAGGGCGCCCGCGCGAACTGTTCCTCGTCGGCATCGACGTCGACTCGATGGGCGGTTCCCAGCGCGTACTGCACACCCTGGCCCAGGGATTCGCCGAGTGCGGGCACCGTGTCGAGCTGATCGGTATCCGGCCGAGCCCTGAGCCGTACCAATACCACGCCGCCCCGGCGTACCGGCACACCACCCTGTACACCACTGCGCCGTCACCCGTCTGGCACGCCCGGAGCCTCGGCGAGCGGCTCCATCCGGTCCGGCTGCGCAGGGCCCAGGCCCATCGGACTGAACGGGCCCGCGCCCGGGCACGGCTGACGGAGCGATTCGCCGCCGTGAACGACGGCTATGTCATCATCGGCTCACCGTGGGCAGCGGACTGGCTGACCTCCATCGCGTCGCCGCACCTCAAGGGCATCGGGCAGTATCACGAGTCGTTTCTCCAGGCCCGCGGTTCGGCGAACCTCCGCCTGATCCTCCGTCACTATCCGCGGCTGGAGAAGTCGGTCTTCTTGAGTGAGGGCGACGCGGCGGAATTCCGGCGCCTCCGTCTGCCCAATGTGGGAGTCATGCCCAACCCACTGCCGTTCCGCCCCCTTCGGGCCGCACCACTGGATGTGCGGCGCGTCGGCGCCGTGGGGCGCCTGGAGGGGGTGAAGCGACTGGACCGGCTGATCGACGCGTTCGCCCTGGCCTGTGCCGACCTTCCCGGTTGGGAGCTGCACCTGTTCGGGGACGGCCCGCTGGAGCCGGCACTGCGCGAGCAGGCTGAGCGGCTCCGGATCGGTGATCGGGTGCGGTTCCGCGGCAGTGTGAAGGACATGGCCGCCGCGTACCGGGAGCTGTCGGTGGTGGCCCTCACGAGCGAGCGCGAGGGGAGCCCGATGGCTCTCGCCGAGGGGTCCGCCTGCGGTGTGCCCTCCGTCAGCTTCGACCTCTCCGCGGGAGTGCGCGAACTCGTCGAGCACGGCCGTACGGGCATTCTGGTCAGACCGGGGGACACGGCGGCGTTCGCGGCCGCACTGCGCCGGCTTGCCAAGGACGCCGGGCTGCGGGAGAGGTACGGTCGTGCGGCCCGTGAGCATGTCTCGTCCCTGGAGCTGCCGACCGTGCTCGACCGCTGGGAGGCGCTGTTCGACGAGGTCGACCGTTGATCCTTGCCTCTCGGCGTCTCCGGTGGCCGACTCGTCGACCGCGTGTCCGCGTCAAAGAGTGGGCGCCGAGCCGTCATCGGCCTCGAGGCGGGTCCCGGACGGGGACTCGGCGGCGGCCCCGGAGTCGGTGCGGCGTGGCGAGCGGCCAGGCGCCGCGTAGGCGAGGTGCACGAGTCGGGACTGTTCCTGACGCATGTGCATGACCGACTCGAGGACGTAGCCCACCAGCAGGACGATGGCGGCGATCGTCATGATCGCGGCCGCGAGGATCGCTGTGGGGAAGCGGGGCACGGTCCCCGTGCGGATGAAGTCGATGACGACGGGGGTACCGAGGATGACCGCAGTGAGGGCGAGCAGACCCGCGACCACCGTGTGGACGAGTGAGGGCCGCTCCCGCCGTGCCAGATTCAGGATGACGCGGAGAATCCGCCAGCCGTCCCGATAGGTCCTCAGTTTGCTCTCGCTACTGGGCGGACGGCCCTTGTAGCCGACCGCAATCTCCGCCGTGGGCAGCCGGAGGTGCAGTGCGTGGACCGTCATCTCGGTCTCCGTCTCGAACTGGCGTGAAAGCGCCGGGAAGGACTTGACGAAGCGCCGGGAGAAGACCCGGTAACCGCTGAGCATGTCGGTCACCTCCCTGCCGAACAGGGACCGCACCGCGCCGGTGAGGAGAGTGTTGCCCACGGCGTGGCCCGGCCGATAGGCGCCGTGCACCGTCTCACGCCGGGCACCGACGACCTGGTCGTAAGGCCCGTCGAACAGCAGGTCGACCATGTCCCGCGCCCGTGATGCGTCATAGGTGTCGTCACCGTCGATGAGAAGCAGAGCATCGGCCTCGACATCGGCGAAGGCACGGCGAATGACATTGCCTTTCCCTTTGCGCGGCTCCTCGCGGATGATCGCGCCCGCCGCACGCGCGACCTCCACCGTGCGGTCGGTCGAGGCGTTGTCGTACACATAGATGTCGGCCTCGGGGAGCGCCGCCCTCAGATCGCGGACCACCTTGCCCACGGCTGCTTCCTCGTTGTGGCACGGCACGACGCAGGCGATCGTCGGGCACACGTCCGCTCCTTGACTCAGTCACAGCGGTTATATGAAGACATAATGCGACACAGGACGTCCTGCCTGATTGGGGCGCGCCGTGCCGTTACCATCTCCCCCGTGTCGGTCCTCGCGCTTCTGACGCTCCGTCTGCGTGATGTCATCAGGGGCCTCTGGCGCGAGGCCGCCAGGTTCGGGGTCGTCGGGGCCCTTGCGTTCGTGATCGACAACGGTGGTTACAACCTGCTGGTCTTCGGCATCCCGGGCGCCGGTGGCGGGCCGATGCACTCCGTGCCTGTCCAGGCGTCCGCGATCGCGACGGGCGCCTCCATGATCTTCAGCTGGGCCGGAAACCGTTACTGGACCTACCGTCACCGCCATCGCGACAAGGTGGCCTATGAGGCGGCGCTGTTCGTTGTGGTGAACGTCGTGGGCATCGCCATCACGGCGGGGACGGTCTTCCTTTCGCGACATCTACTCGGGCTCGACTCGGCGCTCAGCGACAATGTCGCACGTACGTTCGGCTGGGTCGTCGCCACGCTCTTCCGCTTCGTCACCTATCGGCGGTACGTCTTCGTGTCGGACTGATCGGCACCTCCCTCGGAAGGCAATGCGGGGCCGGTCAGGTCTCCGCTGTTAGCATCCCGACACATGGGACATAACCGATCCATTCGGGGTGAACGGCGCTGGGTCGGAGTCCTGGCGCTCATCGCCGCGGCCTGCTGCGCGGCGACCACCGTGGTGTTCTCGCCCGGGTATATGAGTCCCGACACCATGTCCCAGCTCAATCAGGCCATGGGCGAGAGGCCGCTGAGCGACTGGCATCCGCCCGTGCTGAGCCTGGCCTGGCGTGCGCTCATCGCCCTGACCGGCACGCCGGCGTCCATGGCCGCCCTCCAGTCCGTCATCCTCTGGGGGGCTCTGTGGGTGATCGCCGGCTGCGTCTGGGAACTGACGGCCAGTCGGCCGGGGTCCCTCGCCGTCCTCGGCCTCGGGCTGACCCCTCACGTCCTGACGTTCGCCGGAGTGGTATGGAAGGACGTCCATATGGCGTTCGCGCTCCTCGCCGCCAGCGCAGTCGCGCTCGTCGGACTGCGACTGCGAGGCGGTCCCCCCGCCCGGCGATGGGCCCTCCTCGGCCTTGGTGTGCTCTTTCTCGCGTACGCGGCCCTGGTGCGCAAGAACGCGATCTTCGCCGTCATCCCGGTCTTCGTGATGCTCGTCCTCGCGCTGTGGCACACTCCCGGACGCCGGAGGTGGGCGATGTCCACGGCGGTACTCGCCGTCGGACTGGCCGTGCCGGCCGTGGCCGTGTCCTCCCTCGCGCGCCCCGTACAGACGAGCCAGGGCGCCCAGATCATGCTGGACGACCTGGTCCACGTCCTGAGCGTCGAGGAACTGCAGTCGGCGGCCGTGTCACAGGACCTTCGCGGCCGCCTCGTGGCCGCGGCGAAGGAGTGCGACCGCATCGGGGCGCTCTCGGACGCCTACTGGGCCTGCTACGAACGCCGCCCGGACGGCCTGGTCCGCGACGCGGAGGAGCTCACTTCCCTGTGGGTCGGCGGGATGGCCGACCACGTGCCCGGCTATCTCCAGTACCGTCTGCAACTCTTCTCGGAATTGCTCTTCGACACCAGCTTCCGGTATCAGGACGGGGTTATCGACAACGACCTGGGGCTCGGGGTGTCCCACCCCAGACTGGAGGCCACGCTCCAGAGGTACATCACCGGCATGGGGGAGGACCTGCCGTTCCTTTTCGCAGGGTGGTTCTGGCTGGCCGCTGCGCTCGTGCTGTCGATCCGTCCGGGCAAGGGCGTTTTCGCGATGCCGGTCCGGGCGCTGGGGATCAGTGCGGCGGCATATGTGCTCGGGTATCTGCCGATCATGCCGGCAACGGACTATCGCTACGTCTACTGGCCGGCGATCGCCGTCACGCTCGGTCTCCTCCTCTCCTGGCTGGGCCGCGGCACGACTCCGCCTCCGGCCGATCCCGGCGTCGCCCGCAACCGCGACATGCCGGAACATCAGCCGGTCGACTCCAAGAATCAGCCCTGAGCAGATGAACGGGCGGGCGCCGGCATCCGCGGACGTGTTCGCGGATGCAGCACGGCGGGCCGGCGTCAGATGCGCCAGGTGCGGATGCGGTCGGCGGCGTGTAGACGGTGGCTTTGCGGGCCTATGTCGGCAGGGATGCGACAGCGTTCCCGGCGGCCAGCCGCTTCTGGCGTGTCCCAGCTCTCGGGAAGGAACAAACGCCAGGACAGCGGACACGAGGCGGTGTCGGAAGCGGCGTGGACACTGACGCCGATCTGGCAGTTACCGATCTTGCCGAGCGTGCCCGAGTACTGCCGGGCCACCCCGGGCGAGGCGATGCCGTCCTTCGGGAACCCGGTGTCGTCCATCACCCAGGCCTGAGGGCGAACCACCCGCACGGCCCGCCACGCCAACCGGGCCCGTACCGCGTCAAAGGCCCAGGTGGAGGACGATGAACTGCTGAAGCTGCTGGTGGTCCACCCCCAGGCGCCCGGCCATCGGTTGCATCGACTTACGCCGGCCGTCCAGCAGCAGCCCCCGCAGATACAGGGCACCCTTCTCACGCTGATCCCGCCGCACCAGCGGCGCGAACACCTCCTTGCCGAACTCCTCCAACCGGGCACGACACGAAGCGAGTTCCCCGACCCTCATACCAGCAGCGAAGTACCAGACCCCAACGCGGCAAGACCCACGTAACAAAGCCCTACTAGCGCGCCACGCGGTAGCGGAGGTAGACGACTCTCGAGCTGAAGGTGCGGGTCTCGACGAGTTCGAGATCCACCCGGCGCTCGCGCTGGGGAAAGAACGGAATGCCACCGCCAACCAGCACCGGGTAGACCCTGGCCCGGTACTCGTCGATCAGACCCAACGCGGCCGCCTCGGCGGCGAGAGTCGCGCCGCCGATCGCGAGGTCGCCCTCCCCCGGCTCGGCTCGCAACCGCTCGATCTCCTCCGCCAGGCCGCCGGAGGCCAGGCGGGCATTGCCCTGCACCGCCGACAGCGTGGTGGAGAACACCACCTTTGGGAGCGGCTTCCAGATCGCGGCCCACTCGAGCATTGAGTCGTCGAGCGATGGATCCTGGTCGGCGGTCTCCCAGTACTGCATCGTCTCGTACAGCCGTCGTCCCAACAGGTGGACGCCGACCTCTCGTATCTCGTCGGTGACGAAGCGAAAGACCTCCTCGTCGGGCGCCGTCCAGTCGAAGTCGCCGTCCGGCCCGACGATGTAGCCGTCAAGTGAGACGCCCATCGAATAGGTCACGCTGCGCATCAGAAGTCCTCCTCGGTAACGGGTTCGACAGTACGACCGCCGGACACCGCAGGACTCATCGCGGCTCGCGGGATCCCCTGGGCTAAGGCGGTTTCATCGCGCATCCTCCACAGGGCGCCCCAAAGCCTTCTCATCTCCTCTTCAGCCGCATCAACGCTCTCTCCCGGCTCGGCAATGCCCCTGTCGAGCCGCTTGAGTAAACCGTACAGATCGCCAAAGCCGCGGTGGACTGACTGGGCTGCTGCCAGCACAGCATCGGGCACCATCATTTGGGCTTCAGCGTTGCGCAAACGGTGCTCCCGGCGTGCTCGATCCAGATCCGACCGCAGTTCTTCGGTCACCGCGCCCGCCTCCAGGGCGAACCAGAAGTTCCTCATCACGGTGATGTAGTCCCCGCGTACCTTGCGTTGAGAGCGGCATAACACGTTCGGCGCGCCTCTAGCCAAGCCTGGCGGGTCGCGTACTCGCGTTCGTCAGCGCTAAGTTGCCTGGCGTGTGCCAGCTCACGCGCCCTGGCGCGGTCAGCGCTGCGCTGGGTAAGAAGGGCTGATGCGAGCGTGCCTCCAATACCCAGAACCGCGACCATGATTGCGCTGATTGAGCTACTCATGCCGCCCCCGGCGTCGAATCAGCCCAGGGAGTGTACCGGGCAGCGACGTTGGCTGGCCGGGATGGTGCTACCCAGCATTCCGAGTCGAAACCAACGTACTAGCAGCTAACTGAGCTTCCAATGGACGGCCCCGCTGGCCAGGGCGTGGTCCCGGTGCGCCCGATCCGCGACGAGTTCGAGCAGCGCATCCGCGGGCTACTGGCCGAACTCGGCGTCGAAGCACGAGCATGACGGACGGCGCCGCCAGCTCTTCGACGACACCTGAGGTCCGCGGAGCGGGTTTGGGCGGTGGCCTGCCCGGTTTGGGGTCGAGCATGATCAGGGGGCCTACGCTTGCCAGCTACTTGGGCAGGCTTGACCCCTGCCCGCAATGTGTCCGAGTGGCCCCCTGGTCTTGCTCGACGCGGGACAGCCGACGCCCGGCGGCGCGCCCCCGCGCCGTGCGCGGGGGCCTTGATCATAATCCGCCCTGCCCGGCGCCCCGATCTAGTTGACGATGATGTAGTTCAGTCGTACGTGCAGGTCATTTTCCCAGTGGACCTGGCCTCGGACGATTATCCGTCCGTCGTTATGCGGCGCGACGTTGTGGACTTCCAACCTGGCATTGCCGATGAAGGGGACTCCGTCGTTGTTGAGTTCGCAGATCGAGACTGCGACCTGACTGACCGAGTTGACCTGATCCGTGGGAAGGGTGGCCGTGTGTACGAATTCCCCCCTCCAGTGGAAGTCCTCGAAGTGCCAATATGTACTTGTAGGAGTACCGGAGCGGATGATCTTCCCTGTATCCATGCTGCTTTTCGTCAGCTCTTCCGGCACGAGGTTGGCTGACGGAATACCGGATGTGCCGTCAACGCGTTCGAGCGTCTCTTCGTACCTGTCGGTGACAGTCATGCCGTTCTCCTATCGATCCGGTGAGACCCGGAAACCTCATATCAGTCTGTAGCCAGCTACGCGGCCTCCGGTGATATGCGGCATGCTCATGAGGCCTCTTCCGTATCCTTCCAGGGATCGAGGGAGCCCCAACGCACAGACAAGGGAGGGGGCGGAAGGGATCGGATGTGCCGTGTAATTCTGAACGGCACCACGCCAACATGCCACTTGCTCGTTGAGAGCGCCCTTTGTCGAGTTGCCAAGAGCGGAGCAATTCGCGTCGATGGAGAAAATCTGTCGGCGGAATTTCGCCCACCGATTTCCTCCGCACTGTCAGTCTGCCACCCTCTCCGGCCAGGTGCCACTCGGCACACTTCGCTGTCCAGTGGCGACCCGGCCGCGTACGGCGCCAATTCATTACAAGGTACGCTTACGCGGCGACACCGTGGGGCGCGGCAAATATTGCGCACTGCGAACACGTGGGCCGCCGTCGGCCCGACTTCAATGAGCCCTCGCAGACGCGTGGAAGCGGTTCGGTCCTCCCCCCAAAGGCTCCGCCACGTCCGCCACACCGCAGGTCGGCGGTGGCGAATCCTTGGCGGATACCGCCACGGCCATCCGTTCGTCGGTGACGGTGGTCTAACCGCGCTGGCGACCGAGGTATGGGAGCCCTGCGGCATCGCCGGTGCGTCGCTGTTCGCTCTGGCTCCGCCGCGATCGGGGCATTGAGTTGACCACGTCGGAGAGTGAACGCGCCGACGAGTGACGTCGGCGCCCGCTTTGCTCCCTTGTGGCGGCGGTCCGGTCGGAGACGTATGGAGCGAAGCGGGCGGCGCTGGGCCAGCTACGAGGCGATTGCCGTCAAAACCGGGCCGTTTTGCCTGGTGCCCCCGGCAGGATTCGAACCTGCGACACCCGCTTTAGGAGGGCAACAGGATCTGTAGCCCATGGCTCCTACCTGCTTCTTTCGTCTTGAGTGTGGCACCTGGGGTGCCCAGGGTGCAGGTTTCACCTGTAGCTCACGGCTTGACTCACGGCTGACATGCGCAGGTTGCGCAGGGCGCGGAACCGTGTCCCCCAGGCCGATACCGGTCACCTTCACGCCAGAGTCCGTCCTCTGGGATAGACCCGACAATGAGTCGGCGCCGCTCCTTGCTGAGTTGCTGCGCCGAGAGGCAATGTCGAGTCTCAGGTGATGGTTGACGATTCGGCGTCGGGTGATGCTTGACGTCTGTCCTTCGCGCACTGGGCGCCAGCAGGCTGGCCACGGAACTTCCGGGGGCCGGGAGGCGTTGGCAGGAGGACGCGCGGAAAGCACGCGGACGGCCGGAACGACATTGGCAGAAGCCGAGGTGGCACGAGTGGCGATGTGGGATCGGATCAAGGACCAGGCCAAGAATCTGCAGCAGCAGTCGCAGGGGACGCGGGGCTCTGGTGGACACGGGCGGCCGGGTGCGGGGTCCTCCGGCGGATCGCGGGCTCAGCTGGTGAACATGCTCAAGTCCCAGCTCACCTCCCTCAAGTCGGAGCTGAAGAGCGGCGCCTACCGGGACGCCAGCATGGCTATGTGCGCCCTGGTCGCGGCCGCCGACGGGCATGTCGACCCGGCCGAGCGGCAGCATGTGGAGTCGCTGATTCTCAACAACGACGTCCTGCAGAACTTCCCGTCCGACCAGCTGCGGCAGCGGTTCAACAAGCACGTCGACCAGCTGGCGTTCAACTTCCAGCAGGGCAAGGCTGAGGTCATGCAGGAGATCGCCAAGGCCGCGAAGAAGCCGACGGAGGCCAGGGCGGTCGTGCAGACCGGCTTCGTCGTCGCCGGTGCGGACGGATTCGTCGCGCCAGCCGAGGAGCAGGTCCTGCGCGAGGCGTGCTCGGTGCTCGGCCTGTCCCCGCAGGAGTTCAGCATCTGACCACCTGCCCCACCGCACCGCCTGTTGCGTCGGCCAGCGACGTACGGCACCGTTCCGGCTCCGACCCGGGGGCAGGCACACCACTCTGGTGACGGACACAAGAAACTCGCACAGAGGCGGGGATTCTCCCCAGACCTACGGCGTGTCCGGCCGGTCGGGTGCGCCGAGTTCCGTTGATCAATAACGAGGCAACAGTTGTCCCAACCCGCTGGAGTGGGCGCGGCGGGGGGTGTGAAGGTGAGGCGCATGAAGTCTCGTACTGCCTTGCCGGCCTTCGCTGTCTGCGTCGCACTCGCCCCGCTCCCTGGACGGCGGTGGCGGAACGGGCCACGAAGTCCCGGTGCCCAGGGCGCCTGCCGAGAGCCGGGCGCCGACCCGGGGGAAGGGGTCGAAGGACCCCGACGACATCAACGGCGACGGGTACCGCGACCTCATGGTGCCCGTCCCCGGCGGCGAACGGGTCGCTGTGCTCTACGGCTCGGCGAAGGGGCTCGCCCCCTCGATCCGCACGGTCTACGGCCGCCGCGACCTGGGCCTGCCGGACCCGCCGTCGCCGTCCCCGAAGGCGCGGGACTTCTCGGCGGAACCGTTCAGGTGCCTGTCATCGTTTGACTCACATCTCATCATCGTGCCGTCTGTTGAGGTCCCTAGCGTCGGTGGAGCCCCCCACGCCGTCAGAAAGCGGAGGGCTTTCGCATGTTCAGACACCGAACAGCTAAAGCGGGCGGGGTTGTCGCCGCCGTCAGCGCGACGATCCTCGCGGCCATCTCACTGTCGACATACACCCCGGTGCCTGCGGCAGCCACCCCGACCAGCCAGCTCGCCGATCCGGTGCTGGTCGGCGCCGGCGACATCGCCAACTCCGGCTCGGGCGACACCGCGACCGCCAACCTGCTGGACAATATCTCCGGCACGGTGTTCACCACGGGGGACAACGCCTACCCGGACGGCACGGCGTCGAACTTCACCAACTACTACAACCCGACGTGGGGGCGCCACAAGGCCCGCACCCGCCCCTCGCCGGGCAACCACGACTACCACACGTCGGGCGCATCGGGGTACTACAACTACTTCGGCGCCAACGCCGGCCCGTCCGGGCGCGGCTACTACTCCTACGACCTGGGTAACTGGCACGTGGTCTCGCTGAACTCAGAGGTCAGCATGGCCGTCGGCTCGGCGCAGGAGCAGTGGCTGCGGTCCAACCTGGCCGCCAGCACCAAGCCGTGCACCATCGCCTACTGGCACAAGCCGCGGTTCACCTCCGGCGCCAACCACGCACCCAACACTTCCACCGGGCCCCTCGTCAAGGCGCTGTACGACCACAACGCCGAGGTGATCGTCACGGGCCACAACCACCAGTACGAGCGGTTCGCACCCATGAACCCCAGCGGTCAGCTCGACACCGCCCGCGGCATCCGGCACTTCGTCGCCGGCATGGGCGGCGCCAGCCACTACGGCTTCGGCACCATCCAGCCCAACAGCCAGGCCCGCAACAGCGACACCTATGGCGTGCTGAAGTTCAACCTGCACGCCAACAGCTACGACTGGCAGTTCGTGCCCCAGGCAGGCAAGACCTACAGCGACAGCGGCACCACCAGCTGCCACTGACCCCGGTCCGTCCGTCCTGCTGAAGTGCCGCACCGGATGCTTTGGTCGCACCCGGTGCGGCACCTTCCCCGGCACACCCCGGAGGTGCGTACGCCGTGTACCTGTCCACCATCGGCGGGCCGAAGTCCGTCACCGGCAACGGCGGGCCCGGTCGGCGCCGCTGGGCCGCGACCAGCGGCAACGTTCTCGCACTGGGTACCGTCAGCCTGGTCACCGACGTCTCCGCCGAGATGGTCGCCGCCGTCCTACCGCTGTATTTCGTCATCGGACTGCAGCTCAGCCCCGCCGCCTACGGCCTCATCGACGGCATCTACACCGGAGCCACGGTGCTGCTGCGACTCGTCGGCGGCTACATCGCCGACCGGGTGCAACGACTCAAGGCAGTGGCGGGCTGGGGGTACGGGCTCTCCGCGACGGCCAAACTGGGCCTGTTGGCCGCCGGAAGCTCGGTCACGGCGATCGGACTGGCCATCACTGTCGACCGGGCGGGCAAGGGACTACGCACTGCCCCCAGGGACGCGCTGATCACCCTCTCCACACCACCTGCCGAGCTGGGCCGGGCCTTCGGCGTGCACCGGACGATGGACAGCATGGGTGCCTTCGCAGGACCGCTGGTCGCGCTGGCCGTACTCGCCGTCGCGGGCCAGTCGTTCGCCCCGGTCTTCGTCACCAGTTTCTGCATCGCGGCCATGGGCCTGGTCATCCTCATGCTGTTCGTGCACGACCAGCCGCGCGAACCCCGGCCACACGCGCAGGCGGTCGAGCCACGCGCACTCGGGAAACTGCTGCGCACCCCAGGCGTGCGGCGCCTGGTACCCGCAGCGTGTCTGCTCGGACTCGCCACGATCGGCGACGGCTTCGTCTACCTGCTCCTGCAGCGGCGCGAGCAACTGGCCACCGGCTGGTTTCCCCTGCTGGCGGTCGGCACAAGCCTCGTCTATCTACTGCTCGCCGCGCCCTTGGGTGCGCTGGCCGACCGCATCGGCCGACTGCCGGTGATGCTCGGTGGCTACGCGGCGCTGGCCGTGGTCTACCTGCTGCTGTTCGGCCCGCTGAGCGGCCGCCTCCTGATCGTCCTGGTTCTCGGCCTCTACGGGGTCTTCTACGCCGCCACCGACGGCGTACTGATGGCCCTGGCCGGTCCCCTGCTGCCCGAAGGGTTGCGCACCACCGGCATCGCCCTCATCCAAAGCGGCCAGGCCCTGGCCTACCTGGGCTCCTCCGTCCTGTTCGGGCTCGCCTGGGAAGCCTGGGGCCCCACGGTGGCCAGCCGACTGGCCGCAATCGCGGTCGTGGTCGCGATGGCAGCCACCGCCGTGCTCCTTGCAGCCACGAGGACAGCCCCCGACAACCACACGGAGAAGGCGGCGTGAACGCACTGAGCAGGCGCACCCGTATCCTGATCGCGCTGGCGGCCGCCACCGTGCTCGCCTCCCTCGCCGTCGGCTACACGCTGCTGGCCTCCGAACCCGCCGACGGCGGCACCACCAACCGGGCCACCGTCGACAAGTCGGCGCTCGCCGCGGGACCTCGGCTGCAGGTCCTCAGCAACGGCCGGCTCTCCACCGTCTCCCGCAACGACCCGGCAGGGCCACGGGCGGTCTCCCCGCTGCAGTGCGACCGTGCCTACGCCGCCGCGGGCACCGTCGCCTGCCTCCGGCCCGTCGACCCGCTCAAGGCCACCCAACTGGTCATCCTCGACTCCGACCTCCGCCGACAACGCGCCGTCCCCGTCACCGGCTTCCCCAACCGCCTCCGCGTCTCCGCCAGCGGCCGCATGGTCGCCTGGACACTCTTCGTCGACGGCCACTCCTACGCGGCCAACGGATTCTCCACCCAGACCGGCATCCTCGACACCCGCAACGGCCGGCTCATCCGGTCTCTGGAAGAGTTCAAGGTCACCCGGCACGGCGGGCCCTACCGGGCCGCCGACATCAACTTCTGGGGCGTCACCTTCGCCACGGACGACAACCGCTTCTACGCCACCATGTCCACCGCAGGGCACCGCTACCTCGTCGAAGGCGACTTCGCCGCGAAGTCCGTCCGCACCCTCGTCGACAACGTCGAATGCCCGTCCCTCTCCCCGGACGGAACCCGCATCGCGTTCAAGGCCGCCGTGGGCGGTGACCCCCACCGCGGCTGGCGCCTGTCCACACTTGATCTGACCACCCTCCGCATCACACCCCTCGCCGAGACCCGCAGCGTCGACGACCAGCCCGCCTGGATCGACGACTCCACCATCGTCTACGCACTGCAACGCAACGACGGCATCAACAACATCTGGTCGCTCCCCGCCGACGGAACCGGCGCCCCCCGACTGCTCGTTCCCGAGGCCAACTCACCCGCCCCCTGAACTGACAGCTGTAAGCTGTCGGTGCGTCGCTGACCTGCAAAAAGACGGTCTTCGCCCCCTGGTTGGGGGGCGAAGCCTCGGGGCCGCTTTCGCCGGCCTGACGGACGTCTCGAGACCGGACGAGCCTGCGGCTCCGCTCACCGCGAAATCTGCGGTGGTAGCTGCTCTTGGATCTCCTTGGGCGTGGGCCTGAGCGGGTCTTGAGTCCTCGCCGTGTGCCGTCCGCACGGGCTTATGCCGGGTCGCCGCCCCTGTTGATCCAGGCGTGCACCGCGCCGGTCTCAGCGGTGACGGTCAGGTAGTCGTCGAGTCCGTCACCGTCGATGTCGGCGAACCGGAGCCCGTCCGGGTCCCCGACCCCGCCGGAGGCGATCTGGCCCCGGTCGGTCCAGCCAGGCTTGCCGTTGCTGTCGCCGCCCGCGTTCAGCCAGGCGTGTACCGAGCCGGTCAGGGGGTCGAGTTGTCCCGCACCCGCGACGCCCTTACCCGCTACCTGAGTGAGAACCTCGTCTGACCGTGCTCATGTCGTCCGGTTCCACCCTCGACACGCGCGACTACGAGGCCCTGCCCGTCCGCTCCGAAGCCGCTTGTCACCTGAGAAATGCTCACCCCTCGCAGCCGACAGGACTCTGATAAGCCTTATCGTTGCAGTTCAGGAGCATTCCTGGTGTTTGTGACCAGGCCTCGGAATGTGCCGCCGTGCTTGTGCGGCCGTCCGTCCTTGGGGTTCACACCGCCCGGGAGGCGGGGGACGGGAGCGGCTATCGGCGATGGGCAATCGCCACGGACGCCGCGACCAGCGCGACCACCGCCAGACCGGTGGCAAGTACCGGAACGCTGGTGAAGGTGAGGGCGAGGACCACCACCGCGGTGCCCGGCACCAGCAGCGCGTGAAGGGCGAAGGCGTGCTGGGGGCGGATGTGCAGCAGGTAAACGACGAGCAGGAAGACCGCCACCGGAATCGTGACCGACGCGCCCGCGGCGGCGCCCGAGATCTGTGTGTGGTGCGTGGCGTGGTCGACGTTGACCGCTAGTCCCGCGCCGATCGCGGCTGCCGAGCCGAAGACCAGGTAGTGGCCGTAACCCCAGACGAAGGCGGCCCGGCTGGAGGTCAGGAAGCGTTCGGCGGGCTTGGCGAAGTACAGCCACCACAGTGACAGCACGATGAGCAGACCACCCGCCGCCACGGTGTAGAGATTTGCGGTCGCCTCGCCGGCGCCGACGGCGTGCTGCACGGCCGTGGTCGCCGCCAGCACCGACTCGCCCAGGACGATCAGCGTGAACAGCCCGTACCGCTCGGAGATGTGATGCGGATGCCAGGCCGTCCGCCGGGCGCTCTCGGCCCAGATCGGGACGGCGAGGTCGAACAGCGCCAGCGGTGCGAAGAGCGGCATCCGTGAGCCGACCGGCATGAACAGCCAGCCGATCCAGGCGCTCTGGCTCACGACGATACCGACCACGTAGCGCATGGCCGTCGCCCGGCCTTCCGGGTGGGCCCGGGCGGCCCGAAGCCACTGCGACACCAGGCTCAGGCGCATGACGGTGTAGCCGACGACCGGAAGGACGAAGTCATGTTGGGTGAAAGCCCGCGGTACACCGGAGGCAAGGATGAGGACCCCGGCGATCTGCACGAAGGTCGCCAGCCGGTACGGCACGTCGTCGACGTCGTACGCCGACGCGAACCAAGTGAAGCCCATCCAGGCCCACCAAATGGCGAAGAACACGGCGAGATAGCTGAGGACTCCGGTCGCGGCATGGTTCTCGCTCACGGCATGATGGAACTGCGCCGCGACCAGCGCGACGGCGACGACGAAGCACAGGTCGAAGAGCAGCTCAAGCGGGGTCGCTCCCCGATGCGGCTCGTCAGGATCGCGCGCCGTCATCGTCTGCAGCCACGGTGTGAACAGCTGGTCTCGGTTGCTCATGCTTCATTCTGCGATGGGGCGGTGGTGCGCGACGCCTCAGCGCGGCGTGGGAAGTTGACCGCAAACGAGTACCTTACGGCGAGCCCTTTTTAGCTGTTGCCGGTCGCGGTCTGGTTCAGCCAGTGGTCAAAGCGGGTCTCGGCGAGGCTTGCGTCGGCCGCGGGGACGAGGGTGCGTTCGTGTAGTTCGGCGCCGAAGTAGGGCGCGTGGCGGTCCGTGATGACCTCGCGGGGGTCGTGGCGCTCGCGCAGTGTGCTTCGGACGAGTTCGTCGAGACGGAATTGTTGTGGCCCGGCGATCTCGATGACGCCGTTCGCTGGTGGGCCGACGGCGACGTCCGCGACCGCGCTGGCCACGTCCTCGGCCGCCATGGGTTGGATCAGCACGGGTGCGAGTCGCACAGTGTCGCCGTCGGTTGCAGCGTCAGCGATGCTCTCGATGAACTCGAAGAATTGCGTCGCGTGGACGATCGAGTAGGGGATGGACGATTCCTTTATCAGGTTCTCTTGGGCGATCTTGGCGCGGATGTAGCCGCTTTCCGAGAGGCGTTCGGTGCCCACGACCGACAACGCGACGTGATGGCCCACGCCTGCGGCTGCTTCAGCGTCGAGGAGGTTGCCGGTTGATGTTTGGAAGAACTTCAGCGCTGCTGTGTCCTCGAAGGACGGGGAGTTCGATACGTCGACGACCACCGCGGCTCCCTCGAGTGCTTCCGTTAGGCCCTCGCCCGTGATCGTGTTGACGCCCGAGGCTGGTGACGCCGGCACCGCTTCGTGGCCGCGTCCACGGAGCTTGTGGACGAGCTTCGAGCCGATGAGCCCGCTGCCGCCTATGACGACGTTCTTCATGACGAGTCCTTTCTGTGCCGGCTTCAGCGCGATGCGCTGGGTACGGTCTTCGGCCTGAGTGCTGGGAGACGCCGGGTCGCCTGCTGGTCGGTCTGGCGGCGCCCACCTGAGCTCGGACCTTCCGGCGCGACCGCTCACCGCAGCTTCACCGAGTGGACGAAGGCTCGGGTCTGGGCCGAACCTAACCGCCTGGTCCTCGACGAACTCGGATCCCGCGGTGAGCTCGACTGGTCCCGGTGCGCGATCGACTCGGTGAACATGCGAGCCGTGAAGAAGGGGGTCTGACAGGCCCGAACCCTGTCGACCGGGGCAAGTACAGTTCGAAGATCCACTTGATCACGGAGCGGACCGGCCCGCCCCTGTCCGTCGGCCTCTCGGCGCCAACACACGCCAGCCAGGCCCTGACCCCGCTGGTGAAAGGCATACCACCGATCTGCTCCCGCCGGGGCCGCCGACGGCGCCGAACGGACAAACTCCACGCCGACAAGGGATGCGACTGGGCCCGCCGCCCGGGACCTGTGGCCTACCGGGCGTGCGAGGCGGCCCAGTCGAGGGCGTAGTCGGCGACCTCCTCCCAGCCGGGTGCTGCGGGCAGCAGGTGCGGGCGGCCCGGGAACTCCTTGATCTCGGTGACCGTGTCCGATTTGTAGTGCCGGGCGTTGGACTGCTGCACCTTCGGCGGCATGAGATGGTCATTCTCGCCGGAGACGAACAGCAGCGGCGCGCGGTCGTCATTGTGGTAGTCGACGTATGTGCTCTGGTGGCCGGGGCGCAGGGTGGCCAGGGCGCTGTCCCAGAAGATGCCGCCGGAGGCCGGGACGGCATAGCGCTCGTACAGCGTCCGGGACTCCTCCTCGGAGAGCGTGTTGGTGAAGGTGTAGTGCCACTGCTCGGCGTTCAGGCCGACCGCCCGGTGCCGGTTGGCCGGGTTCTTCAGCACCGGGAAGGCCGACTTGATCTGGGTCAGCGGCACCACGGCGACCCCCTCGGTGGCGGCGGAGCAGATCGCCACCCCGCCGCGCCCAGACCGTGGTCGAGCAGGAGCTGCACGAAGACGCCGCCGGCGGAGTGGCCGATGAGGATCGGCGGCTTGTCCAGTCCGCGGACCAGGGTTTCCAGGCTCTCGACGATCTGCGCGACGGTGACCTGTTCGATGGGCGTCGGGGTCGGCGTTGAGTGACTCGACCTCCGCCTCGAGGCCCGGGTAGGCGGGCGCGAGAACGCGGTAGCCGCGCTTTTCGTAGTGGGCGATCCAGTGCTCCCAGCTCCGGGGTGTGACCCAGAAGCCGTGGATCAGGACGATGGTGTCCGGAGTGCTCATGACTGCTCCTTCCGGGAGTTCCGTCGGATCAGCGGGTGGCGCGGTACGCGGCCTCGATCTGGCGGACCACGGCGTCCGGGCGGGACATCATCACGACGTGCGAGGCGCCCTTGACCTCGACGGGATTCCAGCTCTACCTACGCCAAGCCGGGGACTGCTCGATGAGCCGGGACGGTTTTGGCGCGCAGTGGCGCAGGTGACGCCCACGACCCGGACGGTGCAGGGAGGTGCTCAAGGAACGCGGCGCTTACGTGGGTCGCGGAACCAGCAAAGGCATCACGTTGCTGGAGGGCCGCGATCCCGATGGTCTTCCCGACATCATTATCTCGTGGTCGGCGGTGAGCTGCACGCTCCGGCTCAGTTGGTAGCCATATGGGAGGACCAGGGCCCTCGGGCCGTGCCCGCCTGGGTGCTCCAGCGCCGCGAGCGAGTAGGCGACTCCATCCGGCGCGTACGACACGACCGCAACCTCACCCAGGAACGCCTCGCCGAACAGTGCGGCCTCGACCGCAAGACCATCAGCCGCATCGAGAACGCCGTCATGGACCCACTCCTCGGGCATCTGCTGCTCATCGCCGATGCTCTCGACCTGCCATTGACGGTCCTCGTGACGGAGTAGGGGCAGGGCTCGTCATGCTCTGTGCCGCAGGTGGCAGTGGTGTTACCTGCCGGTTGCGCAGTAGAGAGCCCCGGCCATCCGCCACGGGGGGAGCGGACGACCGGGGCCAGTCCAGCGGAGAAGGTCACCCGAGCCAGTAGGTCAGCCAGTCGTGCGCGTAGTGCGCCATGCCCTTCTTCCACTCCTGCGGGTCGTTGCGCGCGATCTCATCCCATGCAGACGCGTTCGCCGCGGAGAACGCAGTCACGGCAGCGCGCGGCGCGCACGCCCACGAGGGGAGCCGGCGGGCCCACGCGTCCGCGGCCGGGGCCGTGTGGCCAGCTTCCATCAGCCGCAGGACGCGGCGGGCGGCGTCGACCAACCAGGCGGGCGGGTCCTCTCCGGAGTCCGCGGCCTGCTGCACCTCCAGGAACCGCGTGCCCGGGACCTTGACCCCTCCGGCATGACCGGGCCGCACGAGAAGGAAGTCGCTCAGGAACGGGCTTGCGATGAGTTGGTACACAGTTCCTCCGTTTGCCGCGTTACAGGACCCGCCCCGGCCGCTCTGGTTGGGACCGCGCGACCGGGGCGGGCATCTATGAGGGCCGCCGACAGCTCAGGGTCGGCACTCGCCGTCGGCGGCCCGGTCCCAGGTGGGGCGAGGCGTGTACGCGGGGCTGCCGTCGCTCTGCGGATCGAGCGGTTTCAGGCGGCTGGCAGTCATGCAGTCGGGGCAGGCGTAGTGCATGGCGCCCGGCCCGCTGCCGACCTCGGTGACAGCAACGAGTGTGGGCTCCTCGGTCGGGCCCTTGTGCCAGTTGCATTGCTCGACGCGGCACGGCCCGCCGCTCACCGGAGGCCCTGCTCGTAGTCGAGGAGCGAGCGGCACACGCGGCCAAGCTCGCGTATGTGGATGTCCGCGGACTGCAGCCCAGCACCCATGCTGTCGCTGAGGGCTCGCCGCGCGCGGTCCAGACTGGAGCGCCGCTGGTACCAGGCGGTGTTGCCGCGGTTCATCCTGGCGGCCTGCGCCTCGACGATCGGCGCGAGCAACTCGATGTGCCCGCGGAGGATTTCCTCGAGGTCCAGCAATTCCTGAAAAGGCGGCAGGGCGGCGCGGCGCGCGAGCGCCCGCTCGACGGTGCGGCCGATGACGTCGGCGTCAACCAGGGCGGCGTTCTCGCTCGCGGCCTGGTCGTCAGCACTTGCCGCGCTGCCGCTGGTAGTGGTGTGCACGGGAGCCCCCGGAGTCGGTGTGATCAGCTCTGCACCGACAGTAAGGGCGGCTCTCGCAAAGAAGGGACACAGATTGTGTCCCCCTGTCACGCGGCGAGTACGCCGACCTGTACCGCCAACTCCGATGCGCGCCGCCGCCGGTCGGGACTCGCCGACTCGGTCTCTTCGAGGATGATGCGGCGGGCGTAGCCGTTGTACTGGATCGTCTCCGGCGCTGCCTCGTACGCCTGAGCCAGCGTCGCAAGCGCGGTGTCAGGCTGCCCGTCGAGCTGGTAGCCGCGGGCCTGCTCGATGCGGTGCCGGGCCCGGCGCGGCCGGGACGGGATCACATCGGCATCGGCGCGGGCCGCCTGCCGTGCGGACTCCCCGCCGGCGTGCAGCTCGACCGCCACGGTGACAGCGTGCGCTCCCATGATGGCGCGGGAGAAGGACGTCACCGGGTGGTAGTAGTCGGTGGGCAGACGGCCGGCCACCTCCCGCGCCGTGTCCCAGTAGCGCCACGCCGTGCCGGTGTCGCCGCGGCGGGCCGCGGTGTACCCGGCCTCGAACGTCAACGCCCCGGCGATGGCGAGGACATCGTCGCTCGCGTCCGGGAGCAGCGGCTGCAGGAACCGCAGGGTCTCCAGGTTCACCGCGTCGGCGGCTTCGTAGTGACCGGGGCCGGAGTCTCGGTGTGCCTGCGCTGTGAGCCAGGCTGCTACGCCAATCATGTGCGGGTCCTCGGACTCCTGCGCTGCGACCATGCCGCGCTCGGCCACACGCCACAGCAGCGCCGCGTCCGGTTGGTAGGCGAGGAAGAACTGGCTGAGGCTGTAGACCTCGGCGAGGACTGCCTGTGCTGCTCGGCGGTCGATCGTGCTGTCCGCCTGGCGTACCGCGAGTTGCGCGTCCCGGATCAGGTCCGGCAGCAGTCCGCCGATGACCTCGCGGTGCTGCGGTGAGGAGTGCCGGGCCGACCATGCGCGAGCCAGGCGTGCCCGTAGGTGGGCAGCCCTCGGCGCTGGCCGGTCGCTGCTGCTGATGGGGAAGGCGTTCACGGCGGCGGCCACTGCGGGCAGTCGGGGGTGGCCGGGCCCCATGAACAGCTTGGCGTGTAGGCCGGGGTATCCGGTCAGGTCCGCGAGGTCTCGCACCCGCAGTACCTCGGCGACGCGCAGGATCATCTCCAGCCCTGGTGTCTGTAGTTGTCCGGACTCAACCCGCTTCACCCACGATGGGGACATGCCGAGCAGGCCGGCCAGGGTCGCGCGGCTCATCCCGCGGCGCTGCCGGAGGATCTGCATTCTCTGGCCGAAGACGAGCGGATCCGCGTACGGGTCCGGGGTGGCATCGGAAGGCGACACGGCCTTGCCCCTCTCTGTCCAGCTAGTCACTGCCAGAGTATGGGGCGAGGCCGGTTCCGTGTGACTCGGAACGCACGAAAGCGCCCCGGCCCGCGAGGGAGGAGCGGGGCACCCGAGCAGCACCCTCGTCGACGGTGTCAGCATGGCACGGCACTGCCGGATCTGGCCCGGACGTGCAACGGCCCCTGCCCGGTCCCGAAGGACCATCAGGGGCTGTTCGTGGCTTTTACAGGCGTCGCCGTTCGGGAGGACGCCGGGCTGGCTGCCGGAGTATGAGGCTCGCGGGTGGCCAGGCAGAGGCGCGGCCTCTCGAACCGGCCCTTCTGCATGATCGCGAGCGGACGCCGTCACTTATGCGGCCTCTCACCTCACACCGCCTGGGCGGGCACCTCCGAGTAATTTCCGGCCGGAACGCCGTAGGGAGGAGTGTCGCGATCCCGCCGGCTACACCCGCGTCGATCATGTCACCGGATTGAAGTACCGGAGCGGGAAGCGGATGGAGTGTCATGTCAGCAAGTGAATCCCACTGGTGGTTGGGCGGGGGGGCGCCCCTGGGCCGTCGGGCTGGTGGTGAGCGTGCTGGCCGCCGCGGCGCCCTCGTACGCGACGGCGCCCGCACCCCGGGCCGACCATGCGCGAGCCAGGCGTGCTGGTTGTGCCCGGCGAAGGCGGCGCCGACGGTGAGCTACTGATCGGTCACGTCACGTTCGCGTCACTATGCCCGGCACCCCAACACCGCACCAGGGCCCCACTACTACCGTCATCACCTCATATCTTGTGCCTTGCGACCATGGCACAAATATCGACAAATGAAAGGCACCCTGTGAACCTGCTCCACAAGCCCGCCGCCGTGACCGTCGCAGCGTTAGCGCTCGCTGTTCTGCCGTCCACCGCCGAGGCTCACAACGGCAGTCACCCGTTCAAGAACTGCACGGCCGCTTACGACGCCGGGTACTCCAACATCGAGTCCGGTGACGAGCACTACGGCAGGCACCTCGACCGTGACGGCGACGGCATCGGCTGCGACCAGCCGCCGAGTGACTTCGTTCCGGCCGAGGACAACAACGCCTCCGACAACGGCAAGGCCGACGAGGCCAAAGACTCCGCCGCGGGCACGAAGAACTCCGCAGCACAGCAGGACGACACGCTGGCCAAGACCGGCGGCAACGACGCCACCCAGTACCTCGCGGGCGCCGGTGCCGCCGTCCTCCTCGCCGGCGGCGGGCTGCTGCTCGCCCTGCGCAGGCGCCGCGCCACCCCCTGACCTCACACAGCAGAAGCGCCCCCTCCCGGCCCGAAGGCCGAGGGGGGCGTTGCTCGTGGTGGAGATGCGTCACCAATCGCGGCGCGGGGTGAAGCCGAGGGAGAGCCGCCCGCCACCGCTGGACGGTTCGGGCTCGGGGTGCGGCTGCGCCGTCGCTTCGGCAATCCGGGCGTCAGGATCGTACGACGGGGTCTGCCGGCTGTAACCGTCCTCGCAGGACTGCCCGGCGGGCCCGCGCTCACCCTGCTCGCCGTGCTCGCCCGCGGCCCTTCCCGTTACCCGGGGCGATGGCATCGGCCACAGCGTAGGCCCAGCTACGGTCAACACCGGTCGTCATCAACGGCCGTATTCAGCAGGGCCCGATGGAAGGTTCGGGCCTGTCAGTATCAGTCTTCTTCGATGTACCCGGTGTCGGGATCGATCTGCTTCAGGAATTCGCGGATGGATTCTTCCAGTTCAGGCACCGTCATGTGTGTGGCCCCATGAAGCGCGCAACTGAACCCGTAGTCGGGGTTCGGGCCTGTCAGCCAGGTGAAATCGTAGGTGGGGGGACTGCCGGAGCGCTCTTTGACATGAAATCTCTCTCCGTCAATTATCAGCGTCGTCGACGTCAGTCCCGTTCGTGGATTCATGGCATCAAAGATGCCAGGCCAGGCCGTAGGCCACGCGCCTGCAGTAGGGACGGGGGCAGGCTTTGAGCGTGTAAGCGAAGGCATCGCCGGGAGCCCCGCACGGTGGCAGCTTCGCTGGACTGTCTGAGGCCGTCCGTGCTCCTTCCTGCAGGGGCCGCAGGCATAGAGCATGCCGCCGGATCCGCTGACGACCTCGACGACGGCAACGTCGGGTGCCATGGCGTTGTGCGGGCCTTGTGCGGCTGCACCTCATCCATGCGGCGTAGCCGACATCCTGAGTGACATCAACGGTCATGAATACGGACGTATGTGAGCCGGTCTCAGCAAAACTGCGAAGGCTACCGCGCCCTTGACCAGGCAGCGGTTGTTTACTTGCCCCCGGCAGTCCGTCCCCGCGAGCAGCGCCCAGCGCGCGTGGCCCGGTTGCCTATAGTTAGCCCTTCAACTGCTCCGCCGTGTCCAATCCGGCGGGTGTTCCTCTTCACTCCGTGAGGGAGATACATGCGAAGACGCGCAATCTTCACCGTGCTCGCCGCTGCCACCGCGCTGGGCGGCTTCACCGCCCCTGCCGCGCACGCGGACGAGACAGTCGGGGATATCCAGATCACCAACGTCGACGTCAACGGCGGCAAAGACATCGTGGTCGACGCAGTCGACAAGACCATCACGGTTTCCGTGACCGCCACCGACCCGTCGGGCGTCTGGGACGCTGATTTCTACCTGTGGCGGGGACCGGACGGCACAGACCCCTACTCCACCGCCGACGGCTACATCGCGCCGAACGAGGACACGACGCCCGCGGACTGCATCGCCTCCAGCGCTACCACGTCCACCTGCTCGAAGACCTTCACCTTCGAACCGGATTCGTGGCTCGCCAACGCTGACGCCGGCACGTGGAAGGTCGGTGTCCAGGTATTCGCCAACGACGACAGCCGGGCCGAGCGGTGGGCCGCCACCACCACCCGCCTCCAGCGTCACTCCAAGCTGACCGTCAACGCGAGCCCGGAGCCGATCGCCAAGGGCACGACGCTCACGATCACCGGCAAGCTCACCCGGGCCAACTGGGACACGCTCGATTACCGGGGCTACACCAACCAGCCGGTCGAGCTCCAGTACCGCAGGGCGGGCACCACCACCTACACCACCGTCAAGACGGTGCACACCTCCAGTACCGGTGATCTGACGACCACGGCCACCGCGTCCGAGGACGGCTACTGGCGCTGGAACTTCGCCGGCACCTCCACCACCCCGGCCGTCAAGGCGACGGGCGACTTCGTGGACGTGCAGTAACCCACGCCGTCCTCGACGGCTCACAGACGCGCGGGCCGCCGGTCACCACGACCGGCGGCCCCCACCCAACCCCCCCCCACCCC
>NZ_JBEXKU010000086.1:0-27501 GCF_040609575.1 Streptomyces sp. NPDC004647
GCGCGGGCCCCCGCCTACAGACCCCCCCCCCGGGGGTGCCCAATCGCGGTATTAAAGGGGGGCGGCGGGGGGCGCCATAACCACGCGCCCCCCCCCCGGCCGCTTTTTACGGTCAGCGAATTACGGTCAGCGAAATGGAAGCGACAATCGTTTTCATATAGAGTTGCGGAACCACCCGAGGAGGCAGACCATGGCAGTTCCCAAGCGCAAGATGTCCCGCAGCAATACCCGCCACCGCCGGGCCCAGTGGAAGGCGAGCACCCCCGACCTCGTACCCATCGTGATCGACGGCAGCGAGTACACCGTCCCGCGTCGGCTCGTCCGCGCGTACCAACGAGGGCTGATCCACCCGGAGGGCTGATCCGCGAGTCGGGGCGTCCATCCGATGGGTAGCGCGCCAGGACTGGTATAGCGCGCGCGGATTGGGTACATACGGTCGAGTAGCACCGACAGGTAGTTAGTCGACCGGTACCGCCCCGACTCAGCGGCGAGGTGACCCCTCCATGACTGCCACATCCGCCAGGCCTACCGTTACCGAGCGCGAAGCGCGCCAGGTCGCCGAGGCCGCCCGCGAGCAGGACTGGCGTAAGCCGAGCTTCGCCAAAGAGCTGTTCCTGGGCCGCTTTCGACTCGATCTGATCCACCCGCACCCGACGCCGGCAGACGAGGACACCCGGCGCGGCGAGCAGTTCCTCGCCAAGCTGCGGGACTTCTGCGAAACGCAGATCGACGGCGCCCGGATCGAGCGCGAGGCGCAGATCCCCGACGAGGTGCTGAACGGCCTCAAGGAGCTCGGCGCGCTCGGTATGAAGATCGAGCCGAAGTACGGCGGGCTGGGCCTCACGCAGGTCTACTACAACAGAGCCCTCGCCCTGGTCGGCTCCGCCAACCCCGCCGTCGGTGCCCTGCTCTCCGCGCACCAGTCCATCGGCGTGCCGCAGCCCCTGAAGCTCTTCGGGACCCAGCAGCAGAAGGACACGTTCCTGCCGCGCTGCGCCCGTACGGACATCACGGCCTTCCTGCTCACCGAGCCGGACGTCGGGTCCGACCCGGCCCGGCTGGCGACCACCGCCGTTCCGGACGGGGACTCGTACATCCTCGACGGCGTGAAGCTCTGGACCACCAACGGCGTGGTCGCCGACCTGCTCGTCGTGATGGCGCGGGTGCCCAAATCGGAAGGGCACAAGGGCGGGATCACCGCCTTCGTCGTCGAGACGGCCTCCGAAGGCGTCACCGTCGAGAACCGCAACGCCTTCATGGGCCTGCGCGGCCTCGAGAACGGGGTGACCCGCTTCCACCAGGTCCGTGTCCCCGCCGAGAACCGCATCGGACCCGAGGGCGCCGGCCTCAAGATCGCGCTGACCACCCTCAATACCGGGCGTCTCTCGCTGCCCGCGATGTGCGCCGGTACCGGCAAGTGGTGTCTGAAGATCGCCCGCGAGTGGTCCGCGGTGCGTGAGCAGTGGGGCAGGCCGATCGCCAAGCACGAGGCCGTCGGCTCGAAGATCTCCTTCATCGCCGCCACCACGTTCGCCCTCGAGGCCCTTCTCGACCTCGCCAGCCAGATGGCGGACGAGGACCGCAACGACATCCGGATCGAGGCGGCGCTGGCCAAGCTGTACGGCTCCGAGATGGCCTGTGTGATGGCCGACGAGCTGGTGCAGATCCGCGGCGGCCGGGGTTACGAGACGGCCGACTCCCTCGCCGCTCGCGGCGAGCGGGCCGTACCCGCCGAGCAGATGCTGCGCGACCTGCGGATCAACCGCATCTTCGAGGGCTCGACCGAGATCATGCATCTGCTGATCGCCCGGGAGGCCGTGGACGCCCATCTCTCGGTCGCGGGCGACCTGATCGACCCGGACAAGTCGCTCTCGGACAAGGCCAGGGCAGGCGCCAAGGCGGGTGGCTTCTACGCTCGCTGGCTGCCGAAGCTGGTGGCGGGCCCCGGTCAGCTCCCGACCACGTTCGGCGAGTTCAACCCGGCCGGGCACGCCGACCTCTCCGGCCACCTCCGCTTCGTCGAGCGCTCCTCCCGCAAGCTGGCCCGCTCCACCTTCTACGCCATGTCCCGCTGGCAGGGCCGGATGGAGACCAAGCAGGGCTTCCTCGGCCGGATCGTCGACATCGGCGCGGAGCTGTTCGCGATGAGCGCGGCATGCGTACGGGCCGAGCTGCTGCGGACGACCGGCAGCCACGGCCGCGAGGCGTACCAGCTGGCCGACGCCTTCTGCCGGCAGTCCCGTATCCGCGTCGAGGAGCTCTTCGGCCGGCTCTGGAACAACACCGACGAGCTGGACCGCAAGGTCGTGGACGGGGTTCTCGGCGGGGCGTACACCTGGCTGGAGGAGGGCATCATCGACCCCTCGGGCGACGGCCCGTGGATCGCCGACGCCACCCCGGGCCCGGCCAAGAAGCCCAACGTGCACCGGCCGATCCGTTCACAGTGACCGACGCGCGCCGGCCGAAGCGCTGACGCGGACGAGCCGGGTGTCTCCGACCCACGCGGAGATACCCGGCTCCGGGCTGTAGGGGGACCATCGACATGGTGCCCCGGACCCCCGCGCCGTCCGCCCGTGAGACCCCTGGGAGCCGTACGGCGCGCCACCGGCCGGTCCGTACCGCGCCATGCGGGAGCCGGGCGCGGACACCGCAGCGGGGGACGCCCTGTCCGGCGAGGTGGGGAGTACGGCCACAATGGGGGGATGACGGACTCTCTCGCCCACCCCCATGACCGCTTTCCGGCAGCCGCCGGCGGCGGACCGCGGGACATCGTGATCCTCGGCTCCACCGGTTCGATCGGCACCCAGGCCATCGACGTGGTGCTGCGCAACCCCGACCGCTTCCGCGTCACCGGCCTCTCCGCGGCGGGCGGCAGGGTGGAGCTGCTGGCCGAGCAGGCCCGCCGGCTGGGAGTCCGTACGGTCGCGGTCTCCCGCCGGGACGTGGTGCCCGCGCTGCGCGAAGCGCTGTCGGGACAGTACGGCGGGGAGCCGCTGCCCGAGATCCTGGCCGGGCCGGACGCCGCCACCGAACTGGCCGCCACCGACTGCCACTCCGTCCTCAACGGCATCACCGGTTCCATCGGCCTCGCGCCGACCCTCGCCGCTCTCGAAGCGGGCCGGGTGCTGATCCTGGCCAACAAGGAGTCGCTGATCGTCGGCGGCCCGCTGGTCAAGGCGATCGCCAAGCCCGGCCAGATCGTGCCGGTGGACTCCGAGCACTCCGCGCTGTTCCAGGCGCTGATGGGCGGTACCCGCGCCGAGGTGCGCAAACTCGTCGTCACGGCGTCGGGCGGCCCGTTCCGCGGCCGTACGAAGCGGGAGCTGGCGACCGTCACCCCCGAGCAGGCCCTCGCCCACCCCACCTGGGCCATGGGACCGGTCATCACGATCAACTCCGCGACGCTGGTCAACAAGGGTCTGGAGGTCATCGAGGCGCATCTGCTCTACGACATCCCCTTCGACCGCATCGACGTCGTCGTCCACCCCCAGTCCTACGTCCACTCCATGGTCGAGTTCGTCGACGGCTCCACGCTCCTCCAGGCGAGCCCGCCGGATATGCGGATGCCGATCGCGCTCGGCCTCGGCTGGCCCGAGCGGGTTCCCGACGCGGCGCCCGGCTGTGACTGGACGCTGGCCTCGACCTGGGAGTTCTTCCCGCTCGACGAGGACGCCTTCCCCTCCGTCGGCCTCGCCCGTCACGTCGGCGGGCTCGGTGGCACCGCTCCCGCGGTGTTCAACGCGGCGAACGAGGAGTGCGTGGACGCTTTCTTGGCCGGAAAGCTGCCGTTCACTGGAATTGTGGATACCGTCGCCGACGTGGTCGCCGAACGCGGCACGCCGCGGGAAACCGGCCTGACCGTCGCGGACGTCCTCGAAGCGGAGACCTGGGCGCGCGCCCGCGCCCGCGAACTGGCAGCGAAGGCGACAGCGGAGGCTCACGTATGACGACATTGATGACGGTTCTCGGCATAGTCGTCTTCTTTGTCGGCCTGCTGTTCTCCATCGCCTGGCACGAGCTCGGGCACCTGTCCACCGCCAAGCTCTTCGGCATCCGCGTGCCGCAGTACATGGTCGGCTTCGGCCCGACCCTCTGGTCGCGGCACAAGGGCGAGACCGAGTACGGCGTGAAGGCGGTCCCGCTCGGCGGCTACATCCGCATGATCGGCATGTTCCCGCCCGGCGACGACGGCAAGATCGCGGCACGCTCCACCTCGCCGTGGCGCGGCATGATCGAGGACGCCCGCTCGGCCGCCTTCGAGGAGCTGCGGCCGGGTGACGAGAAGCGGCTGTTCTATACGCGCAAGCCGTGGAAGCGCGTCATCGTGATGTTCGCCGGCCCTTTCATGAACCTGATCCTGGCCGTGGTGATCTTCCTGGGTGTGCTGATGGGCTTCGGCATCAACACCCAGACCACCACCGTCAGTTCCGTCTCGGACTGCGTGATCTCACAGAGCGAGAACCGCAACAAGTGCGCCGCCGGGGACCCGGCCTCGCCCGCCGAGGCCGCCGGTCTCAAGCCCGGCGACAAGATCGTCGCCTTCAACGGCCGGCCGGTCGAGGACTGGAGCGCGCTCCAGGGCAGTATCCGCGACACCATCGGCCCCGCCTCGATCACGGTCGAGCGAGGCGGCGAGGCGAAGACCCTCCGGGCGAACCTGGTGAAGAACCAGGTCGCCAAGAACGACGGCAGCGGGCGCGCGGTTCCCGGCGAGTACGTCACGGCGGGCTTCCTTGGCTTCAGCCCGGCCACCGGTGTCGTCCAGCAGTCCCTCGGGCAGTCGGCGGACCGTATGGGCGACATGATCACCTCGGGCGTGCAGTCGCTGATAGACATCCCGGCCAAGGTGCCCGCCCTGTGGGACGCGGCATTCGGCGACGGGGAGCGCGAGCCGGACTCGCCGATGGGCGTGGTCGGCGCGGCCCGGGTCGGCGGTGAGGTCTTCAACCTCGACATCCCGCCGGAGCAGCGGGTCGCGACCATGCTCTTCCTGGTCGCGGGCTTCAACCTGTCGCTGTTCCTGTTCAACATGCTGCCGCTGCTGCCACTGGACGGCGGGCATATCGCGGGAGCCGTGTGGGAGGCCGTACGGCGGCATGTGGCGCGCATCGTGCGGCGTCCGGACCCGGGCCCCTTCGATGTGGCCAAGCTGATGCCGGTCGCGTACGTGGTCGCAGGGATCTTCATCTGCTTCACGCTGCTGGTGCTGGTGGCCGACCTCGTCAACCCGGTGAGAATCTCCTAGACCGGAACGCTCCGTGACAGCCGGGTGAATCTTCACCCGGCTGTCGCTGTTCGCGGGGGCGCGGGGGCCGTCCGGGGGGCGGGATGTGCCTGGGCGGCGCCCCGTGCCGTAATCTCGATGGCCGGAGCCCGCCGATCTCGGGACCTTGATCCACACCTTGGGGATGCTCGCACGATGACCGCGATTTCGCTTGGAATGCCGACCGTTCCGACCAAGCTCGCCGACCGGCGGGTCAGCCGCAAGATCCAGGTCGGCTCTGTCGCCGTGGGTGGGGACGCTCCGATTTCGGTGCAGTCGATGACGACGACGGTGACGGCGGACATCGGTGCGACGTTGCAGCAGATCGCGGAGTTGACGGCGTCGGGCTGCCAGATCGTCCGGGTGGCGTGTCCTTCGCAGGATGACGCGGACGCGTTGCCGGTGATCGCGCGGAAGTCGCAGATTCCGGTGATCGCGGATATTCATTTCCAGCCGAAGTATGTGTTCGCGGCGATCGACGCGGGGTGTGCGGCGGTACGGGTGAATCCGGGGAATATCCGGCAGTTCGATGACCAGGTGAAGGAGATCTCGCGGGCGGCGTCCGACGCGGGGGTGCCGATCCGTATCGGGGTGAATGCGGGGTCGCTGGACAAGCGGCTTTTGGAGAAGTACGGGAAGGCGACTCCGGAGGCGCTGGTGGAGTCGGCGTTGTGGGAGTGCTCGCTGTTCGAGGAGCACGGGTTCCGGGACATCAAGATCTCGGTGAAGCACAACGATCCGGTGGTGATGGTGAATGCCTACCGGCAGCTGGCGGCGCAGTGCGACTACCCGCTGCACCTGGGGGTGACGGAGGCGGGTCCGGCGTTCCAGGGGACGATCAAGTCGGCGGTGGCGTTCGGTGCGCTGTTGTCGGAGGGGATCGGGGACACGATCCGGGTGTCGTTGTCGGCGCCGCCGGCCGAGGAGGTCAAGGTCGGCATTCAGATCCTGGAGTCGCTGAATCTGCGGCAGCGGCGGCTGGAGATCGTCTCGTGTCCGTCGTGCGGGCGGGCGCAGGTGGATGTGTACAAGCTGGCGGATGAGGTGACGGCGGGCCTGGAGGGCATGGAGGTGCCGCTGCGGGTGGCCGTCATGGGGTGTGTGGTGAACGGTCCCGGTGAGGCGCGGGAGGCGGACCTGGGGGTGGCCTCGGGCAATGGCAAGGGGCAGATCTTCGTGAAGGGTGAGGTCATCAAGACCGTGCCGGAATCGAAGATCGTGGAGACGCTGATCGAGGAAGCCATGAAGATCGCCGAACAGATGGAGAAGGACGGCGTCCTCTCCGGCGAGCCCGAGGTCTCCATCGGCTGACCATCCCTCTGCCGGCCGGCCACCCCGCTGCACAGCGGTCCGGAGGACGCTCAGGGTCACAGCCGGGAGTGGGCTCACCACGGTGGGCAGCACTCACCAGCATGGCCGGGTACAGTGCGGAGACCGGTCCTTCCTGTACCTGTCGCCGCCTTCGGCGCAGGAGGGACCCCGGCCCGTACGGTGAGGCATTCCGACGTGTTGACGACGACCACCACCCGGGTTCTCGACCCCGGCGAGTTGGACGCCGCGCTCGCGGTCCTCGACCGCGACCCGGTGGCCAATGCCTTTGTCGCTGCCCGCGTCCAGGTGGCCGGACTCGACCCGTGGCGCCTCGGCGGCGAGATGTGGGGCTGGTACGCGGGCGGACGGCTCGAATCGCTCTGCTACGCCGGCGCCAACCTCGTCCCCATCTGCGCCGGCCCCGAAGCCGTACGCGGCTTCGCCGACCGGGCCCGGCGCGCGGGCCGGCGCTGCTCCTCCATAGTCGGCCCCGCCGAGCCCACCGCCCAGCTGTGGTCCCTGCTCGAGCCGAGCTGGGGCCCCGCCCGTGAAGTCCGGCGCCGCCAGCCGCTCATGGTCACCAGCTCCGTCCCGGCCGCCATCACGCCCGACCCGCTCGTCCGCCGTATCCGCAAGGACGAGCTGGACCTCGTCATGCCCGCCTGCGTGGCGATGTTCACCGAGGAGGTCGGCGTCTCACCGCTCGCGGGCGACGGCGGTCTCCTCTACCAGGCACGGGTCGCGGAACTCGTGGGGGCCGGCCGCGCCTTCGCCCGGATCGAGGACGGCAAGGTCGTCTTCAAGGCGGAGATCGGCGCGGCGACGCCGCAGGCGTGCCAGATCCAGGGTGTCTGGGTCGCACCGGAGGACCGCGGCCGAGGGCTCTCCGAGACCGGCATGGCCGCCGTCCTGCGGTACGCGCTGAACGATGTCGCCCCGATCGCCAGCCTCTACGTCAACGACTACAACACCGCGGCCCGTGCCGCGTACCGCCGCGTCGGCTTCCACGAGGTCGGTGCGTTCATGAGCGTGCTGTTCTGAGCGCGCTGTTCCGAGGGCATGGCGAGCGTGCTGTTCCGAGCGCATGTGCGGACCGGTCCGGGCAGAACGAGACGGCCCTCGAGCCGGCCGTCCGCGGGTAGGGTCGCGGACATGGATGACGTCGTGGTCGGGCACCTCGACCTTGCCGCCCGGGTGGACGAGGCGTTGGCGGTACAGGCGCTCGCGTTCGGCCTCACCCACGACGAGATCGGCGTACGCCGCCATATCGTCCTGCGGCACCTCGCCAGCCCCGGAGCCCGGGCCCTCGGCGCCACAGCGTCCGACGGCCGTCTCGTCGGCTTCGTCTACGGCATGCCCAACGACCGCGGCCACTGGTGGTCCACCGTCGTCGAGCCCTATCTCCGAAGCACCGGGCACGACGGCTGGCTCGACGACGCCTTCGTCATCACCGAGCTGCACGTCCACCCCGCACACCAGAAGCGCGGAATCGGCCGCGAGCTGATCACCACCATCACGGACGGCTCCGCGCAGCCCCGGAGCATCCTGTCCGCGATCGAGACCGAAAGCCCGGCGCGCGCCCTCTACCGTGCGCTCGGCTACCGCGACCTCGCGCGCCGGGTCCTCTTCCCGAGCGCCCCCAGTCCGTACGTCGTCATGGGCGCCCCGCTGCCGCTGATCCGCCGCCCGGACCCCGGGCCGGGTCGGGGGGGTTGTCCGGGCGGTTAACAGCCTCGACCGTCCGCCGGATAGCCTCCTGCCAACCGCACCTCGTACGCAGGAGACAACGTCATGGTCCAGCGCATGTCCCGGATGATGCTCAAGACACTGCGCGACGACCCGGCCGATGCCGAGACCACCAGCCACAAGCTGCTGGTCCGCGCCGGGTACGTCCGCCGGTCGTCCGCGGGGATCTGGACCTGGCTGCCGCTGGGCAAGAAGGTCCTGGAGAACGTTTCGCGCGTCGTGCGCGAGGAGATGGACGCCATCGGCGGCCAGGAGGTGCTGCTGCCCGCCCTGCTGCCGAAGGAGCCGTACGAGGCCAGCGGCCGCTGGGAGGAGTACGGCGAGCTGCTGTTCCGGCTCAAGGACCGCAAGGGCGCCGACTATCTGCTCGGCCCCACGCACGAGGAGATCTTCACCCTGGTCGTCAAGGACCAGTGCACGTCCTACAAGGACCTGCCGGTGACCCTCTACCAGATCCAGACGAAGTACCGCGACGAGGCACGGCCCCGCTCCGGTGTGCTGCGCGGCCGCGAGTTCCAGATGAAGGACTCCTACTCCTTCGACGCCGACGACGAAGGGCTGGCCGCGTCCTACCAGCTGCACCGCGAGGCCTACACCCGGATCTTCGAGCGGCTCGGCCTGGACTACCGCATCGTGTCGGCGGTCTCCGGAGCGATGGGCGGCTCGGCGTCGGAGGAGTTCCTGGCCCCGGCCGCAGCGGGCGAGGACACCTTCGTGGACTGCCCGGCCTGCGACTACGCCGCGAACACCGAGGCCGTGACGGTGCCCGTACCGGTCGTGGAGCAGGTCGAGCACCCGGCCGTCGAGGAACTGGACACCCCCGACACCCCGACCATCGAGACCCTCGCCGAGCACCTGGGCGTCGCGCGCTCCGCGACCCTGAAGAACCTGCTGGTCAAGGTGGACGGAGAGATCACGGCCATCGGCGTGCCGGGGGACCGCGAGGTGGACCTCGGCAAGCTGGGCGAGCATCTCGCGCCGGCTGTGGTGGAGCTGGTGACGGCCGAGGACTTCACCGGCCGCCCGGATCTCGTACGCGGCTACGTCGGCCCGCAGGGCATGGCGGGCACCGCCTTCCGCTACATCGCCGACCCTCGGATCGCGCCCGGCACCGCCTGGGTCACCGGCGCCAACAAGGACGGCAAGCACGCCCGCAATGTGGTGTCCGGCCGGGACTTCGAGGTCGACGCGTACCTGGACGTGGTCGTGGTCGAGCCGGGTGACCCCTGCCCGCGGTGCGGCACCGGCCTGGAGATCGGCCGGGCCATCGAGATCGGGCACATCTTCCAGCTCGGCCGCAAGTACGCCGACACGTTCGAACTCGACGTACTCGGGCGGGAGGGCAAGCCGGTCCGGGTGACCATGGGCTCGTACGGCATCGGCGTCTCCCGGGCCGTCGCCGCGCTGGCCGAACAGACGGCCGACGAGCAGGGCTTGTGCTGGCCGCGGGCGATCGCGCCCGCCGATGTGCATGTCGTCGCGGCGGGTAAGGCGCAGCAGACCGAACTCGCCCTGGAGGTGTCCGAGAAGCTGCACTCGGCGGGTGTCCGGGTGCTCGTCGACGACCGGGCAGGTGTGTCGCCGGGCGTGAAGTTCACCGACGCGGAGCTGATCGGGGTGCCGACGATCCTGGTCGTGGGGCGCCGCGCGGGCGAGGGGATTGTGGAGCTCAAGGACCGCCGCACCGGCGAGCGGGAGGAGCTGGCGGTGGACGAGGCCCTGGCGCGACTCGCGAAGGGCTGAGCGGGCGGTTTCCTTGTCCGGCCGGGGGGCGCCTGCCGCGCGGTCCCCGGCTTCCGGCAAGGGGAACCCCGGCCCGGGTGCAGCGCCTCGGCTCGGGACACCCCGGCCCGGGGTGTGCCGCATCGGCTCGGGTGTGCCGCTCCGATTCGCGAAGTCAGGCTCCGTGAGCCGCCTTGTGTGCCGGGGGGCAGGAACCAGGGGTCAGCGGGCATGGCCAGGCGCCGGTGAGACCGGCCCAGGGCTCCGGGCCTGGTGACACCCGGGATCGCGTCGAGTCCCGGCCCGGTCGGCGACGACGGGGCCCACGCCGACGGGCGGCTGCTGCGCAGCAAGCGCGCAGGAGAGCACCGAACGGACTGCGGTTCTCAGAGCCAGCCCGCGAACTCCAGTAGTAGTTCGCCGTCCTGGTCATGGCCCGCGGACAGGGAACGTACGCCCGATTCCACGGCGCGGAAGAGCGTCCAGCCGCGCAGGCGGTCGCGGTCCAGGTCCAGGGAGTCCGCCAGTTTGGCCACGCGTCGGCGGGCCGCGGACGCGCCGCCCGGGGCGGCGACCAAGTCCTCGGGGCGGTCGCGGACGAGCCGCGCCAGGTCGTACGCACGCTCGCCGACCAGCGGCTCGGGGCCGACCGCCAGCCAGGGCGAGCGCTCTGCCGACAGCACCTTGCCCTGCCGGAAACGGCCGTGCAGGAGCACCGTCTCGAACGGGGCGGCGGTCAGCTCCTCCCGTACGGCCAGTGCCTCGTCGATCAGCGGCCGGGCGGCCTCCGCCCAGGGCTCTGCGGACGCCGAGCGCAGCGCCTCCGCCATCCGGCCCGTCCGGTCGGCCACCGACTCGAAGGGGTGTTCCCCGCCCGGGTCGACCCACAGCCGCAGCACGGTGCCGGCCGCCTCCAGCTGCGCCTTGGCCTCCGGCAAGGACCGCAGGGAGACCTCGCCGTGCAGCCGCTCCAGCAGCAGCGCGCCCACCTCCGGCCGGGCCTCCAGCGGCCGGACGGCGCCCTTGCCGTCCCAGCGCGCCAGCGCCACGTACTCGGATACGGACCGTGGCCCGGGAGCGACGAGTTTGAGCGCCGCGGGTGTCCCGTCCGCCCGCCGTACGAGCACGACCAGGCTGCTTCGGCCGCCCGGCGTCTGGACCCGCTCGGGGGTCAAGTCCCAGCGCTTCAGGGCGTCCTGGACCAGCCCGGGCAGGGCCTGCAGCCACTCCTCGCCGGCGTCCCCGCCCTCTTCGGCCAGCGCGCGTACGAGACGGCGCGGTGGCTCGAGGGAGGAGGTGCTGCCGTCGGGGCCTGCTGCCGAAACCATCCCTGAGCTGTCCCTTTCCATAACGGTGGCGCGGTCAAAGCGCATCCGGGGTGCTGCTCACCGACTCGGACGGCTCGGTCGTGACCTGCCGTTCGGCGAGCCCAGGGAAGGCTACGCTCCCGCCTCGCCAGCGCACCGCCCGCACTGCCGCTTCGCGCAAGGCGCCCGCGGCCTCGCGGCGCAGCGGGCCGTCCGAGTCCCGTACGAGGTCGGCGTACACCCCGGCCACCCGGTCCTCGATCTCTGCGGCGAGCAGGGCCGCCGCGGCGGCGTCCGGCACCGGGAAGGGCAGGACGTAAGCGGCCGCAGCGGACTCGGGCTTGCCCCCGAGGGCACGGACGGCGCGGCGGATGGAGTCCCGGCGTGCCCGGTGCGCGTCGTAGGCCTCGCGCGCCTCGTTCTGCCTGCTGTCCCCCATCCGCCCGCCGGCCACGCCGTACCCGTACACCGCGGCGTGCTCGGCGCCCAGCGCGGCCTGCGCGGCAGCGAGTGCTGCCTTCCGGCGCGCGCTGCCGGAGGGGGCTGTCTCGGTCGTCATGGCGTCTCTCCTGGACCGGCTGGTCTGCGACGTGTCTGCGGGCCCCGACGTGCTTCGCGGGTCACGGTGGATAGGAAAGCCCCTGGTCATACGCGTAATCCCGGGTACCGGGACGACTCTCCGCGCGATGCTCCCCGGGCACTCGGCCGTCAGGCCCTTGGGCGCGCGGTGCGCGACCGGGATGCCGTCACCCGCGGCGAATGCGGCGGACGCTGCGGGCACGGTGCGCATCAGCCGCCCTCCGTGAGGAGATACGCGTGGGCCGCGCCGGCCGCCGCCACCGAGGCGAGCAGCCGGGCCAGTTCCGGGGGAGCGTCGAGCAGGGCGGCGGTGCGGGCGTCGGCCGTACGCCGCTCGGCGCCCGCCAGAGCCGACAGCGCCGCCTGCTGGTCCCTGGGCACGGACGGGGGCGGTCCCGCAGAGCGGCTGGGGGCGGCGGAGGGCGAGGAGGACTGCGAGGAGGACTCGGACGAGGACCCCGAGGGGGACGGCGACGGCCGTCGGGGAGTGAGGAACGCCTGTTCGTGCTGGGCCACCGCGCCCCGCATCGGCCGGAGCTGCTCCGCGAGCCCGGGATGGGCCTCGACCGTCGCGTCGTAGTGCACCAGCAGTGCTCGCGAGTCCCGTGCGCTCCGCTCGCGCAGCTTCTTGGCCTCCGAACTCCGCTCGGCCGCCTCGGCACGCTCCGCCTCTGATCCCTGTCCGGAGCATCCGGCGAGCAGGCCGACGGTCGTGGTGGCGCCGAGGGCACCGGCCAGCAGGCTCCTTCTGCGGGGGCCGGACGGCGGCCGCGACGGCGTGGGGAGCGGCACGGTTCACATCCTGTGGAGCGAGCGGCGTCGAAAGGCCGACGGGTCGGGAGGGGAGAGCCGGCGGGGACGGACGTCCTTGATCGGCCGGAGTTGAGCGTACCGGTGCGCCCCGTCAAGATCGTCGACCGGCTCGTCCCACGACTGCAGGAGGCGGACGGCAACAACGCCGCCCATGACCGGATACCCTTTGACCTGACACGCGACCTTCCCACAACAGCAAACGCGGCCGAGGAGTCACCCGGATGAGCACCACCCAGAGCGAGAGGCTGCGCGGACTGCTCGAACCGCTGGTTGCCGCGCGAGATCTGGATCTGGAAGAGATCGATGTGACACCGGCCGGGAAGCGGCGCGTGCTCCGGATCGTGGTGGACTCCGACGAGGGTGTCCAGTTGGACGCCTGCGCCGAGCTGAGCCGGGCGGTCTCCGAGGAACTCGACGAGTCCGACGTCATGGGCGGAGCCCCGTACGTCCTCGAGGTCACCTCCCCAGGCGCCGACCGGCCCCTCAGCGAACTCCGTCACTACCGGCGCGCCACCGGTCGGCTCATCAAGGCCAGGCTCACCGAGGGTGGCGAACTGGTCGCCCGGATCATCGCCGTCGACGACGAGGGGCTCGACCTGGAGGTGCCGGGAGTGAAGGGGCGCAAGCCCACCCCCCGGCGGATCGCCTTCGGCGACATCGCCAAGGCCCGGGTGGAGATCGAGTTCAACCGCAAGGCCGCCGAGAAAAGTGCCGCGGCCGCTGACGACGAGAGCCAGGAGGAGGCGTAGCCGTGGACATCGACATGAGCGCCCTGCGGGGTTTGGTACGGGAGAAGGAGATCTCCTTCGATCTGCTGGTCGAGGCGATCGAGGCTGCCCTCCTCATCGCGTATCACCGCACGGAGGGAAGCCGCCGCCACGCACGCGTGGAGCTGGACCGCAGCACCGGACATGTGACCGTGTGGGCCAAGGAGGACCCGGCTGATCTCGAGGAGGGCGAGGAGCCCCGCGAGTTCGACGACACCCCCTCCGGCTTCGGCAGGATCGCCGCGACCACCGCCAAGCAGGTCATCCTGCAGCGGCTGCGGGACGCCGAGGAGGAGATCACCTTCGGTGAGTACGCGGGCCGTGAGGGCGATGTCGTCGCCGGCATCGTCCAGCAGGGCAAGGACCCCAAGAACATCCTGGTGGACATCGGCAGGCTCGAGGCGATCCTGCCCGTGCAGGAGCAGGTTCCGGGCGAGGACTACGCGCACGGCACCCGGCTGCGCACCTATGTCGTCCGCGTGGTCAAGGGCGTACGCGGCCCGTCCGTGACCCTCTCCCGCACCCACCCGAACCTGGTGAAGAAGCTCTTCGCGATGGAGGTCCCGGAGATCGCGGACGGGTCGGTGGAGATCGCGGCCATCGCTCGCGAAGCGGGCCACCGCACCAAGATCGCCGTACGGTCCACCCGCTCGGGGCTCAACGCCAAGGGCGCCTGCATCGGCCCGATGGGCGGCCGGGTGCGCGCGGTCATGGCCGAGCTGCACGGCGAGAAGATCGATATCGTCGACTGGTCGGACGACCCGGCGGAGCTGGTGGCGCACGCGCTGTCTCCCGCGAGGGTGAGCAAGGTCGAGGTCGTCGACCTCGCCGCGCGCTCCGCCCGCGTCACGGTCCCCGACTACCAGCTGTCACTGGCGATCGGCAAAGAGGGACAGAACGCCCGGCTGGCCGCCCGTCTCACCGGCTGGCGGATCGACATCCGCCCCGACACCGAGCAGCAGCCGGCGGCAGAGCGCTCCGAGCAGAGCTGACCGCCGATCCGGCCGCCGGGAGCAGGCGGCCGGAAGATCGACAGCCGGGGAGCCGGCTGCCGCAACCGAAATAACGATCAGCCGTGCAGGCATTACCCCAGCAGGGTGAGGTCGGCGCGGGGAGGTAGACTTAAGCGTGTCTGGCCGGACGCATGCCCGCGCATGCCCTGAGCGAACTTGTGTGGGATGCCGGGAGCGAGCGGCCAAGAGAGATCTGTTGCGCATCGCGTTGATCGAGGACTCCTGTGTTCCCGATCCTCGCGGTACGCTGCCCGGCCGGGGTGCGTATGTGCACCTCGCCCCGGTCTGTCTCGATCTGGCGGTCCGCCGCCGAGCGTTCTCCCGGGCCTTCCGAGGCCGGGGACCGTTCGATACGACGGCCCTCCGCCGGTATGTCGAGCAGGCCGAACAGGCAACACCGTAAGAGAACGGCACGGACAAACCGTGCGGTCAGGTACCTCGCGAGTTGGAAGTAGGTCGAGATTGCGATGAGCACTCGATGAGTACGCGATGAGTACGCCCATGAAGTAGCGACGGTCCGGCGTAACCCGGACCTAAAAGGAGCGAAGTGGCTAAGGTCCGGGTATACGAGCTCGCCAAGGAGTTCGGAGTTGAGAGCAAGGTCGTCATGGCCAAGCTCCAAGAACTCGGTGAGTTCGTACGTTCGGCGTCCTCGACGATCGAGGCGCCGGTTGTACGCAAACTGACTGACGCTTTCCAGCAGGGCAACGGCTCCGGCCGTGCCGCCGGTAAGCCCTCGGCGCCCCGCAAGGCGGCGCCCGCCAAGCCGTCCCCCACCCCGGGTGCGACGGCCCGTCCCGCTGCCCCCAAGCCTCCGGCGCCCGGCCCCAAGCCGGCTGCTGCCGAGGCCCCCAAGAGCAGCCCGTCCGCGGCACCGGCCACCCCGGGCCCGCGCCCCGGTCCGGCCCCGAAGGCCCCGGCCCCGGCTCCCAAGCCCGAGCCGGCCCAGGCCGCTGCACCGGCGCCGACTCCCCCGGAGTTCACCGCACCCCCGGCGACCCCCGGTGCCAAGCCGGCCGGCACCCCCGGCCCGCGTCCGGCCCGTCCCGCTCCGTCCGGCCAGGGTGGCCAGGGCCGTGGCGACAGTGCACGTCCGGGTGCCCCGCGCCCCGGCGGCGAGCGCCAGGCCCCGCGTCCGGGCGGTCGTCCGTCCGGTCCGCGTCCCGGCAACAACCCCTTCACGTCCGGCGGCAGCACCGGCATGGCCCGTCCGCAGTCGCCCCGTCCCGGTGGTGCTCCGCGTCCCGGTGGCCAGGGTGGCCCGGGCGGCGCGCGCCCGCAGGGTGCAGGCGGCCAGGGCGCTCCGCGTCCGCAGGGTCCGGGCGGAGCCCGTCCGAGCCCGGGCGGCATGCCCCGTCCGCAGGGCGCTCAGGGCGGTCCCCGTCCTGGTGGCGGCCCCGCGGGTAACCGTCCGAACCCGGGCATGATGCCCCAGCGTCCGGCTGCCGGCCCCCGTCCGGGCCCCGGCGGCGGTGGCGGTCGTGGTCCCGGCGGTCCCGGCGGTGCCGGCCGTCCCGGCGGTGCCGGCGGCGGTCGTCCCGGTGGCGGCGGCGGTTTCGCCGGTCGTCCCGGTGGTGGCGGTGGCGCTCGTCCCGGTGGCGGCGGCGGTTTCGCCGGTCGTCCCGGTGGCGGTGGCCCCGGCGGCGGCTTCGGCGGCGGCGGTGGCCGTCCCGGTTTCGGCGGTCGTCCGGGCGGTCCCGGTGGCCGTGGCGGCACACAGGGTGCGTTCGGTCGTCCCGGCGGTCCGGCGCGTCGCGGCCGTAAGTCGAAGCGGCAGAGGCGCCAGGAGTACGAGGCCATGCAGGCCCCGTCCGTCGGCGGCGTGATGCTGCCGCGCGGCAACGGGCAGGCCGTCCGTCTGTCGCGTGGTGCCTCCCTCACCGACTTCGCGGAGAAGATCAACGCCAACCCGGCGTCCCTGGTCCAGGTGATGCTCAACCTGGGCGAGATGGTCACCGCGACCCAGTCGGTCTCCGACGAGACGCTGCATCTCCTCGGCGAGGAGATGAACTACGTCGTCCAGATCGTCAGCCCGGAGGAGGAGGACCGAGAGCTTCTCGAGTCCTTCGACATCGAGTTCGGCGAGGACGAGGGCGGCGAGGAAATGCTCGTCGCGCGTCCGCCGGTGGTGACCGTCATGGGTCACGTCGACCACGGTAAGACGCGTCTGCTGGACGCGATCCGCAAGACCAACGTCATCGCGGGCGAGGCCGGCGGCATCACCCAGCACATCGGTGCGTACCAGGTCTCGACCGAGGTCAATGAGGCAGAGCGCAAGATCACCTTCATCGACACCCCGGGTCACGAGGCGTTCACCGCCATGCGTGCCCGTGGTGCGAAGTCCACCGACATCGCGATTCTCGTGGTGGCGGCGAACGACGGTGTGATGCCCCAGACGATCGAGGCGCTGAACCACGCCAAGGCCGCCGAGGTGCCGATCGTGGTCGCGGTCAACAAGATCGACGTCGAGGGCGCGGACCCGACCAAGGTGCGCGGTCAGCTCACCGAGTTCGGTCTGGTGGCCGAGGAGTACGGCGGCGACACCATGTTCGTCGACATCTCCGCCAAGCAGGGTCTGAACATCGACAGCCTGCTGGAGGCCGTGGTCCTCACCGCGGACGCCTCGCTCGACCTGCGCGCCAACGCGGAGCAGGACGCGCAGGGCATCGCGATCGAGGCCCACCTCGACCGCGGCCGTGGCGCCGTGGCCACCGTGCTCGTCCAGCGCGGCACCCTGCGGGTCGGCGACACGATGGTCGCCGGCGACGCGTACGGCCGCGTCCGGGCCATGCTCGACGACAACGGCAACAACATCGAGGAAGCGGGTCCCGCGACCCCCGTCCTGGTCCTGGGTCTCACCAACGTCCCCGGCGCCGGCGACAACTTCCTCGTCGTCGACGAGGACCGTACGGCCCGCCAGATCGCCGAGAAGCGCGCGGCCCGTGAGCGCAACGCCGCGTTCGCCAAGCGGACCCGCCGGGTCTCGCTGGAGGACCTGGACAAGGTGCTCAAGGCCGGCGAGGTGCAGCAGCTCAACCTCATCATCAAGGGCGACGCGTCCGGTTCGGTGGAGGCTCTCGAGTCCTCGCTGCTCCAGCTCGACGTCGGCGACGAGGTCGACCTGCGCATCCTGCACCGCGGTGTGGGTGCGGTCACCGAGACCGACATCGACCTGGCGACCGGCTCCGACGCCATCGTCATCGGCTTCAACGTGCGCGCCGAGGGGCGTGCCACGCAGATGGCCGACCGCGAGGGCGTGGACGTGCGCTACTACTCGGTCATCTACCAGGTGATCGAGGAGATCGAGGCTGCCCTCAAGGGCATGCTCAAGCCGGAGTACGAAGAGATCGAGCTCGGCACGGCGGAGATCCGCGAGGTCTTCCGCTCGTCCAAGCTCGGCAACATCGCGGGTGTCCTCATCCGCTCCGGCGAGGTCAAGCGCAACACCAAGGCGCGCCTCATCCGCGACAGCAAGGTCGTGGCGGAGAACCTCAACATCGAGGGTCTGCGTCGCTTCAAGGACGACGTCACCGAGATTCGCGAAGGGTTCGAGGGCGGTATCAACCTCGGCAACTTCAACGACATCAAGGTCGACGACGTCATCGCGACGTACGAGATGCGCGAGAAGCCGCGCGGCTGATCGTAGGCAGAGCGACCCGGGGCCGGTCGGCGGAGCTAATTCCCGTCGATCGGCCCCGGCCGTTGCGTGTACGGTTCTGGTGTCCCTGCCCGAGGCAATGGCAGGGCGATGGACGAGGCCCCACGGGTGGCTTGACCCGCACTGCATGTATGTAGGGACGCTGTCCTTCGACCTGCTCCTCGGGGACGTACGGTCGCTGAAGGAGAAACGCTCCGTCGTCCGCCCGATCGTCGCCGAGCTGCACCGCAAGTACGCGGTGAGCGCGGCGGAGGTCGGTGAGCAGGACCTCTATCGCAGGGCCGAGGTCGGCCTGGCCGTGGTCTCCGGGGACGCGGGGCATGTTAACGACGTACTGGACCGGTGCGAGCGCTTCGTCGCCGCACGGCCGGAGGTGGAGCTGCTGTCCGTAAGACGGCGGTTCCACGGCGGCGATGACGACTGACCGCGTCGGCGTCGCGAGTATCACCATGGTGGAAGAGAAGAAGGAGACGGACCGGTGACCGACAACGCGCGGGCCCGCAAGCTGGCCGACCGCATCCAGGTCGTGGTCGCGGAGACCCTGGATCGCCGTATCAAGGATCCGCGGCTCGGGTTCGTGACCATCACGGACGCCCGGGTCACCGGCGACCTGCGGGAGGCCACGGTCTTCTACACGGTCTACGGGGACGACGAGGAGCGGACGGCCTCGGCTGCCGCCCTGGAGAGCGCCAAGGGCGTGCTGCGGTCCGAGGTCGGGCGGCAGACCGGGGTGCGCTTCACCCCGACCCTGGCATTCGTCCCCGACGCCCTGCCGGACAACGCCCGCACCATCGACGATCTGCTCGACAAGGCGCGGGCGAAGGACGAGGAAGTGCGGGAGGCGTCCACGGGCGCGGCCTACGCCGGGGACGCGGACCCGTACCGCAAGCCTGACGAGGACGAAGACGTCGAGGACGTCAGGGACATCGAGGACAAAGCCTCCGAATGATGGCGAAGACCAGAAGCACGGGGCCGGACGGCTTGATCATTGTCGACAAGCCGTCCGGCTTCACTTCGCACGACGTCGTCGCGAAGATGCGCGGTATCGCGCGGACGCGGCGGGTGGGTCACGCGGGAACGCTCGACCCGATGGCCACGGGCGTGCTCGTCATCGGCGTCGAGAAAGCGACGCGGCTGTTGGGGCACTTGGCGCTGACGGAGAAGGAGTACGTCGCGACGATCCGGCTCGGGCAGATGACCGTGACGGATGACGCGGAGGGCGAGATCACCGCCTCAGCGGGTGTTGCGGGATCCGCGGGCGTTACGGATGTTACGGGCGTTGCGGGAGGCTCGGGCGTCGGGCGGGACACCATCGAGGCCGGGGTCGCTGAACTGACGGGCAACATCCAGCAGGTGCCGTCCAAGGTCAGCGCGATCAAGATCGACGGCAAGCGGTCGTACGCGCGCGTGCGCCAGGGCGAGGAGTTCGAGCTCGCGGCGCGGCCGGTGACCGTGTCGTCCTTTGTGGTGCACGAGGTGCGGGAGGCCGTAGCGGACGACGGTACGGCTGTGCTCGATGTGGACGCCACGGTGGTGTGCTCATCCGGCACCTATATCCGGGCCCTCGCACGCGACCTGGGCGCGGGCCTGGGCGTCGGCGGCCATCTGACCGCCCTGCGGCGGACCCGGGTCGGGCCGTACGGGCTGGAAGCGGCGCACACGCTCGAGCAGCTCCAGGAAGCGGCCGACAGTTCCGACAGTTCCGACGAGCGCCGCCTGCCCGTCATGCCGATCGCGGAGGCGGCGGCCGCCGCGTTCCCGCGCTGGGACGTGGACGAGAAGCAGGCGCGGCTGCTGTCGAACGGTGTACGGCTGGACGCCCCGGGGCTGGGAGTCGGTGGCCCCATCGCGGTGTTCGGGCCGGAGGGGCGCTTCCTGGCCCTGGTGGAGGAGTCGAAGGGCAAAGCGAAGAGCCTGGCGGTCTTCGCCTAGCGTTCGCTGCTCACTGTGGAGTGGAGAACGCGAGCCCCCCACACGTTCCCCACTCCACGATCCCCCCAGCACTGCATATCCATTCCGTCCCGCGAATTCACCCCAATGAGCAGGCGCTCGGAGTGAATTGAGGGGCGGAAGGGGGCGCGTTCGGCCTGCGATCTTCCTTTCGTGATCATTGCCTGCCTACCGTCGAGAACCGGGCCGGCGCATTCCGGGCCATGGCGGGGAGGTTCGGCGCATGGAGGTACGGATTGCGGACGCGGACGCGGCACTGGTCCGCATCTGCGACCAGGCCGGACGGCAGCGGGGCACCGGCTTCCTGGCCGACGACCAGGGCACCTTGCTCACCAGCCACGAAGCCGTGGACGGGCTGCCGTGCGTCGTCCTGCACGCGCCCGGCGGGCGGATCTGCCTTGTCGATGCCGACGCGATCACGGCCCTGCCGGAGGACGATCTGGCGCTGGTACGCACCGAGGGCCTGGACGTACCGCCGTTGGCGGTGGCCGCGGCGGGCGCGGCGGTTCCGGGGACGGAGGTGCGGCTCCATGATCGCGGCTGGCTCGATGCGCGCATCGCCGGGACCGCGGACGTGGTGACATACGCCGCCGACGACCGCTTCCATCTGCTGGGCGGGGTCCTGGAGTTGACGACCGACGCGGTCGGCGGCGAGGACTTCCGGCCCGGCGCCAGAGCCACGGGCGGCCCGGTGCTGGACGCCGCGACCGGAGCGGTCCTCGCCGTCCTGGGCACCGCGCTGAACGCGGGACGCCGGGCGGCGGGTTTCGCCGTCGCGCTGCGCGCCACGGCCGCAGGGAGTCCGGGCGGTCCGCTCGCCGAGCTCCTGGCCCGTAACGCCGCGACCGTGCCCGCGTACGGCCGTGACCTCAACCTGGCCGGCGCGCTGCAACTGACCGCCACCTCCGCAGGCCAGGCCCTGGCCGGAGCGAACCCGGGCCCGGCCGGTGACGCCGAGGGCTGGAGGGAGCCGGTCGAACGCCCGGAGCTCGCCGAGGAGTTCCGCACCTTCCTGGGAGCGGTGGACCCCGGCCACGCGTGCGTGCTGGGTCTGGTGGGAGATCCGGGAGCGGGGCGCACGACCGAACTGGGGGCGCTCGCGGCACAGCGTGCGCGGGGCTCGGAGCCTGCCCCGACCGTATGGCTGCGCGGGGCCGACCTGCGTCCCGGCGACAGCAGCGTCGCCGACGCGGTGGGGCGTGCGCTGCGACAAGCGGCCCGGATCGTCGCCGCTTCGGCGGAAGTTGCCGGCTCGATGGTGGCGCCGGACGAGGAGGCCGTCACCGCCGATCGAATCGCTCGCCTCGCCCGGGGTGAGGGACGGCCGCTGCTCGTCCTCCTCGACAGCCCGGAGGAGATGCCGCCGGCGTCGGCGCACCGGCTTCCCGAGTGGACCGCGGGGACGGCGGACTGGCTGAGCCGGGTCGGAGCGCGGCTCGTCGTGGCCTGCCGGCCGGAGCACTGGGAGCGCGGCGGGGCGCTGTTCCCGGCCGGGACGCTCCACCGGCCGCGCAGACGGGATCCCGCTCCGGGCGGGCTGCCCGACTGCGTACGGCTCGGTGCGCTGGAGCCGGAGCAGGCGGTGCGCGCCCAGGCCCGATACGGCATCCCGGACGGTTTGTTGGCGGCGCGGGATGCGGTGCACCCGCTGGCACTGCGACTGCTCGCCGAGGTGCGGGCCGCCTCGCTTCCGGCCTCACCTCCGGCCTCACCTCCGGCCTCACCTCCGGCCTCACCTCCGGCCTCACCTCCGGCCTCGCTTCCGGAAGGGCCGGTGGAGTGTCGCCCGACGCGGGCGGAGATCTTCGCCGCGTATCTGGACCTCATGTGCCTGCGCATCGCGGAACGACTGGCAGGCGGTTACCGGCCGCCGCTGCGCGGGAATGCCGTACGCCGTCTCGCCGCTCGGGTCGCGGGGCAGGTGCACGAGGCCGCGCGGCTCTGCCTGGGGCCGGGACAGGGGGAGTTGGACCGGGAGGCCTTCGAAGAGGTGTTTCCGTGGCGGACGGGGTGGGCGACGGCGGTGCTCACGGAGGGGCTGCTGGTACCGGCGGGGGCCGGTTACCGCTTCGCCCACGAGGAGCTCGCAGACTGGCTCCAGGGAATGCATGTGGATCTGGACGCCGCCCTGTACGCGCTGGTGCATTGCCGGTACGAGGCCGCCGAGGTCGGGGCCGAGACTGAGGACGAGGCTGAGGCCGGGTCGGAGATCGGGTCGGAGATCGGGTCGGAGATCGAGTCCGAGGCGCCGGCCGGAGCGCTGATGCGCTTGCTCGAAGGGGCGAGCGGCCAGTGTTCCTCACTGTCGGAGACGTATGGTCCGACACTGTCGGAGACGTATGGTCCGGCACTGTCGGAGACGTGCGGTCCGGTGCCGGGGTCGTATGACGGGCTGCCGGGACCGTCCGGGCCGGGCACCCCGGCGGGAGCGGACGGGGCTCCGGCGGAATCGTCCGCGCCCCCGCCGTTGCCCGTACCGCGCCACCGGATCGGCCCCGTACTCCAGGCCCTGCTCCTTCTGGAACGCCAGTCGGGGCAGGGTGAACTGGCTTGTCGGCTCATGGACTTGGCCTGGGCGGTGGACACTTTCGCTGCGACGCGGTCGCCGGGTCCTACCGGGATTCCTGCTGAGCCCGGTGACTTGGCCCGAATTCCTGGGCCCAGGACATCGGGCCTGGAAGAGACCGGTACCGGTTCCGCGACTCACGGCTCCACGTTCCAGGGACCTCTGGAGCCGCGCCGCACTCTCGGCTCCCGGGCCGGGGCCGGAACCGGGACCGGGGACGGGACCGGGGATTCCGACGACCCGCAGTGCCGGGATGCGCTCCAGCTCGAGCCTGAGGGCCACCGAGCCGTCTCCGGAGCGGAGATGTCGGGGCGGTCCGGCTCCTTCGTGTCACCGAGTGCTCCGGGCCTCGGGGACGCTCCGCCGGATTCCTCCGCGCTGGACGCGGTTCCCTCGCCACGGCAGTCGCGCGAAGGGGCCGGGGCGTATCGCTGGAGCGGTGCGGACGGCGAGGCGTACCGGGGGTGGGGAGCGCCGAACCCGTCCGGCGACGCGGGCCCGGACGTATCACCGGCCGCGCCTGTTCCCGCTTCCGTCACCGGCCCTGGTCCTGACCGCCCCTCGGCTCCCGTCTCAGGGCTCGTTTCCGCTCCTGTGCCCCGTCCCGAGCCTTCTCCGGCCACTGGCCCTGCTCCCGGTCCTGGCCCTGCTGCCAGTTCCGGGCAGCCAGAGCAGGCGCCAGAGACGCAGGCACCAGAGACGACCGGGGAGCGGGCCGCGCGGATCGACTCCGGCGGGGACGACGGCGCCTGGTGGGCCGCCCACCTGCTCTCCGAGGCTCTGCTACGGGTGTCGGACGCGCGTCCCTATCTAGCCGTACTGCGGTTGCTCGCCGAACGGATCACGTATCGCTCCGTTCAGGCCGGAGGCTTCGTACGGTCGGGGCTCGACCGCTTCGGACCGTGGTTCTGGACGCATCTGCCACTCGATGCCGCCGACCGGCTCGACCTCCTGCGGCAGCTGCTTCCGGCCGACGGGCCGTGGGCCGTCGGAGTACCGAGGACGTCCCGCCCGACACGGTTCCTGGACACTGCCGCCGACCTGCTGCGCGCCGACCCGGTGACCGTACAGCCGCTGCTGTGCCGGTGGTTCGAGGACGACAGGCCGCTCCAGACTCACCACGGGAACGACACCGCCGGCATCCGCCCCACCGTCGCGGCCGCGGCTCAGGCGCTGCTCCATACGCACCGGCAACTCGCCGTGGACGATCTCACCGACGCGCTGGCGGGGGCAGCTCACCCCGGTGCCGACGAGCTGCTCGCCGCCCTCGCGGAGGACGAGCCGTCCGCCCTGTGCCGGGCCGTGGACCGCTGGGCGCACGACGAGCGGGCCGAGCGCCGTGCCGCCGCCGCGGCGCACGCTCTGCTGACCGCACCGCATGTGCGGACCGACGCCGACCGGGAACTGCTGCGCTACGCCGCTCTGGCCCTCCTCGACCATCCCACCGACCGTTCCCTCCAGGGTGCCGCCCTGGCCCTGCTCATCCGCGACCCGGTGAACCGCTCGAGGTATCTGTCGCAGGCTCTCGCCCGCTTCGCCGCCGACGACCCGCATCTGCCGCCGAGCGCCCTCGCCGACGCGCTCAGCACTCATCCGGAGCCAGTGCTCGACGCCTTCCAGGCCCGGCTGTACGAGCCGGGGGAGGGGGCGGCCGAAGTGCTGGGGACGCTCGCGGAAGCGACGACGCCCTACCTGGCACGGCGCGCGGCCGCGCTCGTACGCGACTACGTGGACCGCCGTCCGGAAGGGGCCCGGCACGCGGCGGCGTTCGTGGAACGGCGGCTGGAGCACGGGACCGCTGCCAGGTCCGTGCTCTTCCCGCTGGTCACCGGACTGGTGCAGGACCAGCCGCCGCAGGTGCGGCGGGTCCTGGCACCCGCCCTGGCCGCTCCGGGGAGCAGGGCCTCGCGGCGCCTGCGACAGGAGTTGCTGGAGGTGCTGCTGGAGCATGAGAGGTGTCAGCGGCGCAGTACCGACCTGTCCGTACTCGATGCCCTGCTGGTGGCGCTGGCGGAGGGCGCCGACCGGCGGCCGGAGGCGTACACCCGCGAGCTGGTTCACCGGACCGGTCTGCTGCTGGTCCGCACGCTGGAGGGGGCCGCGTGCTTCGACCGGCGCCTGGTGGAGCTGGCGCGCCGGCATCCGGGCTTCGCGCGCCAGGTGCGGATGTGGCTGGACTCGGCGCCGGGGGAGTGGGCCGCTGTGGTGGGTCCGAGCACCCGGCGCATGGTGGAGACGCTGACGGGCAGGGTGGGCGTGGGGGCCGCCGTGGCGGACCCGGCGGGTGCGATGGGCGCGGCAGAGGGCACGCCAGAGGTACGGGGCGCGCCCTCTGTCGCGGCAGGAGAGCGCCTCCTGCACCGCCCGAGGCCTGATACCGATGCGAACGGCAAGCACCCGGCATGGCAGTCTTAGAGGCGCAATCGGATAGGTCATAGGGATCACGTACACGGGTTCGGGCGAGGAGCGGTCACAGTGCAGCGCTGGCGTGGCTTGGAGGACATCCCCGAGGGCTGGGGACGCAGCGTCGTCACCATCGGCTCGTACGACGGGGTGCACCGTGGGCACCAGCTGATCATCGGCCGCGCGGTGGCACGCGCGCGTGAACTGGGCATCCCATCGGTCATCGTCACCTTCGACCCGCACCCCAGCGAGGTGGTCCGCCCCGGCAGCCACCCGCCGCTGCTCGCCCCGCACCACCGGCGCGCGGAGCTGATGGCGGAGCTGGGCGTGGACGCGCTGCTGATCCTGCCCTTCACCGCCGAGTTCTCGAAGCTGTCCCCGGCCGACTTCGTGGTGAAGGTGCTGGTCGACAAGTTGCACGCGAAGGTGGTCGTCGAGGGCCCCAACTTCCGCTTCGGGCACAAGGCGGCGGGGGACGTCGACTTCCTGGCCGAGCTGGGGGCGACGTACGACTACGAGGTCGAGGTCGTCGATCTGTACGTGCGGGGCGAGGCGGGCGGCGGCGAGCCGTTCTCCTCGACCCTGGCACGCCGCCTGATCGCGGAGGGGGATGTGGCCGGCGCGATGGAGATCCTCGGACGCCCGCACCGCGTCGAGGGCGTGGTCGTACGGGGCGCGCAGCGCGGCCGGGAACTCGGTTATCCGACCGCCAACGTGGAGACCCTGCCGCACACCGCGATCCCGGCGGACGGCGTCTACGCCGGGTGGCTCGAGGTCGAGGGCGAGTCGATGCCTGCGGCGATCTCGGTGGGAACGAACCCGCAGTTCGACGGCACCGACCGGACCGTCGAGGCGTATGCCATCGACCGGGTGGGACTGGACCTGTACGGGCTCCACGTAGCGGTGGACTTCCTGGCCTATCTGCGGGGACAGGAGAAGTTCGACTCGATCGAGGCGCTGATGGAAGGCATCGCTGACGACGTGAAGCGGTCGCGCGAAATGACCGAGGCGTACGACAGCGGACCGGCCGCGTAGCGACCCAGCCGGAACTGCCACAACTCGTGTTGCTCGCGGCGGCGGAGTCTCTCCCGGGGCCGTGCATCGGGGGCGGTGCTTTGGGCACGCTGTTTATTCGTCCTCGCCCAGGTGACTTTCGGCTTCGGTCTCGGGGCAGTGGGCAGATTTCCTGGGGCGCCCGACGCCGTTGTGATGCGGCGGCTACCCGCCCCGCCACATCATCGGCTTCTTCCAGTTCCTCTCCGCGAGCCTTGCCTGCCTCGCCATCGCGATACGTTCGGCGTCGGCCTGCTCTCGCTTGGGGGCCAACTTCGCCCAATCCGCGGGATTCATGAACAGCATCGCGTTGCTGCCTGGCACGACCATCACGCCTCCGAAGGGCAGATCACCCGCGACCCACGCGCCGTTCTCGGTACCCTCCGGCCAGCGGCGGCGCCCTGCCGCGTTGATGGCCCACATCAGCGGCGCCCCGTGCTGACCGCGAGTCGAGACGCGGATCGTGAACACGTTGCCGTACTCGGTCCAGCTCTCGCTCTTCTTGTCCACGCGCGTGCGGAATTCGAGAGGGTAGTGGCGCAGTACTCTGGCGCACTGGACGAGCCGCACTCCGCACCTGACTCGGTAAACCGTCAAAATGAAGACGCCCATCGCTGCGACGAAGGGAAGAGCCAAGAAGAAGGAGTCCGGGACCCCCAATTTGTGCAGCCCCATCGGCGTCGCAACCAGTGCCGCGATGACGGCGACGCGTACGCCGAGAAGCTTGGTAAAGATGATGTAGTTGCGCTTCAGCACCTGCTCCACATCAATGGCCTCGGGCGAGTTCGCAACCTGAGGATTCTCTGACATTGCGCCACCAGCTTCCAACTCGGCCACCACCCCCGGTTGCCCGGCTCACCGAACTACCGGATATTCACACGCCGCTTGATCCCGGCTCGCCTTGCCTGCTTAGTGCGATCCGTACCGGCATTCTGCCGTTGCTCGGACATCAGGTCCCACTCTCGGAGCTGCATGAACAGCAGCTCACCAGTTCCCGGTACGAGGGCCGCACCTCCGAACACGTCGTCACCAGCGAACCAGACGCCGTCCCCGACGCCCCCGGCCAGCCGGGGCGTGCCAGGGGTCTACCGCTGACATAGTGGGTGGGCCGTCGGCGCCCTTCTGGGCAAGCTTGAGATAGCTCTTTCCACCTCTCCCCAGGTCCACCTTCTCAACTGGACCGTTCCCTCTGTGGGTTCATCTTGGCCCTCGGGGGCCGCGCCCGGTGCCACCTTCGCCCCGCCGAGCAGTAGCTCGGCGGGGGGACGGTGGGCGCCTGATAGATGATAAGCGTCGCTGTGCGCCGACCACGAACAGGCTCACTGCGGTTGCGGTGGCTGCGGGTGCGGG